>JAMNXK010000104.1 GCA_023653245.1 Tagaea sp. | reverse complement strand
GCCAACAAGGTCGAGGCCCGATCGAAGACCGACATGGCCGTGGGCGAGGCCGCCGGTCTCGGCTTGGGCGAGGCGACCGCGATCTCGGCCGAGCACGGCGAAGGCTTGATCGATCTCTACGACGTCTTGCGCCAACGCGCGCCCGACGAAGCCGTGATCCCCGAGGACAGCGCGCCGGCGGAACCGATGTCGGTGGAATTGGTCCAGCCGCCGATCCGGATCGCGCTGATCGGCCGGCCCAACGTGGGCAAATCCACCCTCGCCAACGCGCTGTTGGGCGAGGAGCGCATGCTCACCGGCCCCGAGCCCGGCATCACGCGCGACGCGATCTCGGTGCCGTTCACGTGGCGCCAGCGCGAATTCCGCCTGATCGACACGGCCGGACTGCGCAAGAAGGCGCGGATCGACGCCCCGATCGAGCGGCTTTCGGTCGGCGAAACCATCAAGACGGTGCGCGAGGCGCATGTCTGCGTGCTGGTGCTCGACGCCGAGGTGATGCTGGAGAACCAGGACCTTCAGATCGCCCGTCTGGCGGTCGAGGAAGGCCGCGCGGTCGTCGTCGCGGTCAACAAATGGGACCTCATCTCGGACCCGCAGGCGGCGCTGCGCAAGCTGCGCGACCGGATCGAGATCTCGATGCCGCAGGTCGAGGGCGTGACTTTCGCGACGATCTCGGCGTTGCACGGGCGCAAGCTCGACGACCTGATGAAGGGGATCGTCGGCGCGCACGACCGCTGGAACGCGGAGTTCTCCACCTCGAAGCTCAACCGCTGGCTCGAAGGCGTCACGCAAGCCCACCCGCCGCCGCTGGTGCGCGGCTTGCGGCCGCGCTTGCGCTTCTGCCGCCAGGTCGGCGTGCGCCCGCCGACCATCGCGCTGTTCGGCAACAAGCTGGTCGATCTGCCCGGCGACTACCAGCGCTATCTGATCAATTCCCTGCGCGACACGTTCGACATTCCGGGCACGGTCGTGCGCCTGCAGATGCGCGCGAGCAAGAACCCTTACGTCGAAGATTGACGCCGTCAACCAAACGGTTGACGATGTCATTCATGAAGATGGAGATCGGCGCCGTCCGGCGCTTCAATCGGTTTTACACCGGCGCGATCGGCGTTCTCGACAGGCGCTACGACGGCTCGCCCTTCGGCCTGACCGAGGCGCGCGTGCTCTACGAAATCGCCAATCGGAAGGACGTCACGGCCGCGACGCTCGGGGGCGAGCTGGGCCTCGATCCCGCGCATCTGTCGCGCGTGCTGGCGGGGTTCGCGCGCAAACGGCTGCTGCGCCGGCGCGTCTCGCCCGGCGACGCGCGCGCGACGTTGCTCGGATTGAGCCCGGCGGGGCGTAAGGCGTTCCGCAAGCTCCGGGCGGCGACCGAGCGGCGGATCGGCGGTCTTCTCCGGCCGTTGGCGCCCTCCGAAAGGCGCGAGCTGGTCGCGTCGATGGGGGCGATCGAGCGCGCCTTGGGCGGTGCAGCGGGCCCGGTGATCTTGCGCGATCCCAAGCCCGGCGACATGGGCGACGTGATCGCGGGGCAAGCGCGGCTCTATCACGAGGCGTATGGCTGGAACTGGGAGTTCGACGCGCTCGTCGCCGACATTTGCGCCAAATTCGTGCGCGACTTCGATCCGGCCTACGAGCGTTGCTGGATCGCCGAGCGCGACGGTCGGGTCGTGGGCTCGGTGTTCTGCGTGCGCCAGAGTGCTGGCACGGCGAAATTGCGGATGCTCTATGTCGACAAGGCGGCGCGCGGGATGGGGCTCGGCGCCCGGCTGGTCGACGAGTGCATCGCCTTCGCGCGCGCCAAGGGCTATCGCCGCCTCGTGCTGTGGACCAACGACATCCTGGTCGCGGCGCGGAAGATCTATCTGGCGCGCGGCTTCGTGCTCGAGAAGTCCGAGAAGCACCGCAGCTTCAGCAAGAATCTGGTCGGGCAATACTGGTCGCTCGATCTGCGGTCGTGACGAAAGAGCGCCTGGCCCTGCTCGCGGCGGCCGGTACGGGCCTGCAAGTGGGCGTGGCGATGGTCGCGTCGCGCGCGGTCGCGGGCGACGTCGATCCCGCGACGCTCGCCTTGCTGCGCTACGCGATCGGCGCGGCGGTCGTGGTGCCGCTGGTCTTGGCCGCGCGCGTGTCCTGGCGGCTGAGCCCACGCGATCTGGCGGCGGTCGCGGCACTTGGGGTCGTTCAGTTCGGCGTGTTGATCTGGCTGCTGAATTGGGGACTCGCGCGCGTGCCCGCCGCCGACGGGGCCGTGCTGTTCGCGACGTTTCCGCTGCTGGCGCAACTCTTCGCCGCGTTGGGCGGGATCGAGCGCCTGTCGCGCGATCGCCTATTGGGGGCGATAGCCGCGACGGCAGGAGTCGCCCTCGCGATGGGCGGACAATTCGGGGGCGGATCGCTTGCCGGGGCCGTCGCCGTGCTGGCTGCGGCGGCGAGCGGGGCCGCGTGTTCGGTGCTGTATCGCCCCTACTTGGAGCGTCACGCGCCCTTGGCCGTGGGCGCCATCGCCATGCTCGCGTCGACCTTCGCGTTGGCGCCGGCGGCGCTCGTTTGGGGGCGGCCGATAACGCTCGATGCGTCGGGCTGGGCCGCGGTCGCGGGGCTCGGGATCGCCAGTGGCGTGTTCTATTGGCTGTGGCTGTTTGCACTCAAGCACGCGGGCCCCGCGCGCACGACGGTGTTCTTGGCGCTGGGCCCGCCGGCGGCGGCGTTGGTCGGTGCGGCGTGGCTCGGCGAGTGGCCGGGGATCGAGCTGTGGGCCGGAATGATCGCGGTGGCGATCGGGCTGCGCTTGGCGACGCGTCAGAGATAGGGCGTCAGCGTCTCGCCGTGGCGCGCGCAATCGGGCGCCGCCAGATCGACGAAAACCTCGGTGACGCTTTCGGGCGTCTTGACGGATTGCGGATCTTCGCCCGGGAAGGCGGCCGCGCGCATGCGCGTGCGCGTCGGCCCCGGCGAGACGAGGTTCACGCGGATCTTCGTGTGCGCGAGTTCGGCCGCCCAGGTGAGCGCGAGGGATTCGAGCGCCGCCTTCGACGCGGCATAGGCCCCCCAATAGGCCGTGTGGCGGCGCGCGGCACCCGAGGTCACGAAGATCGCGCGGCCCGCATCCGACAGGCGCAAGGCGGGCTCCAGGCTGCGGATCAGCCGCCAATTGGCGTGGACGTTGACCGCGAACGCCGCTTCCCAATCCTTGGGCGGATGATGGGCGAGGGGGCCCAGCGTGCCGAGCGCGCCGGCATTGGCGACGAACACGTCGGCCCGGCCGAAGCGCTGGTAGAGCGACGGCCCGAGCGCGTCGAGCTTGTCGAGCTCGGTCAGATCCACGGGTACGAGCGTCGCCGAACCGCCGGCCTTGCCGATCTCGTCGTCGAGTTCTTCGAGCGCGCCGACGGTGCGGCCCAACGCGACGACATGCGCGCCTTCGGCAGCGAAGCGCAGCGCGACGGCGCGTCCGATCCCGCGCGACGCGCCGGTCACCACCGCGATGCGCCCGGCGAGACGCCCGCTCATACCATCCCCCGTTCGCGCCGGCGCGGCAGCAGCGCGCCGAACAGCGCCGCCGACAGCCCGGACGTCACCAGTCCGCAAAGCAAGCCGGCCACGCCGAATTGCAGGGCCTCGCCGTCGAAGGTCAGGCCGGGCTTCATCGAATCGTAGGTGCGTCGCGCCACGTCCCAATCCAGATTCCAAAAGACCGTCACGCGCGCGAATCCCCCGCGCGACACGGCTTCCAGGTTCGCGCGGATCGGGGGAAGCTCCGCCTCCTTCGCCGCGATCGTGGTCGTGTCTTTCGTGGGCGAGGCGTTGAGCTCGGTCAGGATGCGCTCGATCTGCACGCGCTTTTCGTCGAGCCGGTGCCGGTAGAGTTCGAGGAAATGCGGCAGCTGCAAGAAGACCAAAACGAACACGACCGCGAACGCCGCGTCCCAAAGGCGGCGGATCTGCGTGGCGACGAACCTCATGCGATTTCGAGCAGGCTCGCGCGCGCGGGCTTGCCGCCGCGCTCGTCGTAATCGGTGAGCGCCGTCGGGTAGTCGCCGGTGAAGCACGCGTCGCAGAATTTGGGCGCGTTGGCGACGCGCGCCTTCTCGCCCATCGCGCGGTAGAGCCCGTCGATGGTGACGAAAGCGAGCGAGTCCACGCCGATGATCCGCGCCATCTCGGCCACGTCGTGCTGGGCGGCGAGCAGCTGGCGCCGCTCGGGCGTGTCGATGCCGTAGAAGCACGAATGCGTCGTCGGCGGGGAGGAGATGCGCATATGCACCTCGCGCGCGCCCACGGCGCGCACCATCTCGACGATCTTCTTGGACGTTGTGCCGCGCACGATCGAATCGTCGACCAGGATCACGCGCTTGCCCTGCAGCTGCGCGCGGTTGGCGTTGTGCTTGAGCTTGACGCCCAGATGGCGGATCTGGTCCGTCGGCTCGATGAAAGTGCGCCCGACATAGTGGTTGCGGATGATGCCCAGATCGAAGGGGATATTCGCCTCGCGCGCGTAGCCGATCGCCGCGGGCACGCCCGAATCGGGCACCGGCACGATCAAATCGGCGGGCACGCCGCTTTCGCGCGCGAGCTCGGCGCCGATGCGCTTGCGCGCTTCGTACACGCTCTCGCCCTCGACCACGCTGTCCGGGCGCGCGAAGTAGATGTACTCGAACACGCACGAACGCTTCGGCGCTTGCGGCAAGGGCTTGAGCGAGCGCAGGCCCTTGCGATCGATCACCACCATCTCGCCCGCCTCGAGATCGCGGATGTAATCGGCGCCGATGATGTCGAAGGCGCAGGTCTCCGACGCCACGATGAACGCGTCGTCGAGCTTGCCGAGCACCAGCGGGCGCACGCCGCGCGGATCGCGCACCGCGATCAGCTGATCCTTGGCGAGGCAGGCGAGGGAGTAGGCGCCCTCGACCTGGCTCAACGCCGCGACCAGGCGCGTGACAACGTCCCCGTGCGCCTTGGCCATCAGATGGATGATGGCTTCGGTGTCGGTCGTCGATTGGAAGATCGAGCCTTGGCCGACCAGTTTTTTGCGCAGGAATTCGGCGTTGGTCAGGTTGCCGTTGTGGCACAGCGCGAAGCCGCCGAATTCGAACTCGGCGAAGAGCGGCTGGATGTTGCGCAGGATCGTGCCGCCCGTGGTCGAATAGCGCGTGTGGCCGATCGCCGAATCGCCCTTGAGCTGGTCGATGATCGCCCGGTCGCCGAAATTGTCGCCGACCAGACCCACCGCGCGGTGCGTATGGAAGCCCGGCCCGTCGGCGGAGACGATGCCGGCGGCTTCCTGCCCGCGATGCTGGAGCGCGTGCAGGCCCAAGGCGGTCAGGGCGGCCGCGTCCTTGTGGCCGAGCACGCCGAACACGCCGCATTCCTCGCGCAGCTTGTCGTCGTCGAACGGATTGGTGGTCGGCAAAACCCCGTCCATGCGCAACGTCCCTTTGAAGGTTACCGTTGAGGTGTCGACGGCGGCTCGGTCCGGCGCAATAGGTTGCCGATCGCGTCGTCGGGTTTATAGCCGGTTTCGCCGGGGCCGGGGGGATTATTCGGGCGCGGCGCCGGCCCCGATCCGCCTTGATTTCCGGGCCCTTGGAGGGCGCGCAAAGCCTGTCCCGCACGGTCGGCCTCGGCACCGGCTTGGCGGACCTGGCCGCGGAATTCCGGCGGGGCCAGCCCGACCAGGAAATCCGCCACCCATTCGACCGCCGGGCGCGTGCGCGAATCGTGCAACCAGGCCGGCTGCTTCTCGACGGGTATCGCCCAGGCGAGCGCCAGCCAGCCGAGACCCAGCAACAAGCCGCCGCGCGCGATCCCGAAGGCGAAGCCAAGCGAGCGGTCGACGGCCGAAAGCGCGTTGGATTTGCGCACGAGGGCCGCGATTCCGTGCGCGATCATGGCGAAGAACAGCAAGCTGACCACGAACAAGGCGACGCCGGCGGCGGCGTCGGCCAGCAGCTGGCTGTCGATGAAGGCGCGCGCGTAAGGCCGCGCATAGGCGAATCCCCACAGCGCCACCAAAGCGGCACCGGCCCACGCCGCGAGGCTGAGCACTTCCTTCACGAAGCCGCGCCAAAGCGCGATCAGGGCGGAGAGCAGCACCACCGCCAGGACCGCCAGATCGAAGGGATTCACGGGCATCGAATCGAGCATTTTCAGTCGGAGAGGGTAGCAGAGCCCTACACCGCGCGCATCGGCGGGGTTTGGCGCTTGGGCCCCGGCGGCGGCGTGCCGAGGGCTTCGACCAGATCGGTCAGCAGGCGCAATTCGGGCCCCGAAATTCCCGTCGTATTCGCCGCGCGTTTGCCGCGCGCGGGCGCGAAGGCTTTGGTGAAGCCGAGCTTGGCGGCTTCCTTGAGGCGCGCCTCGGTCTGGCCGACCGCGCGGACTTCGCCCGACAGGCCGATCTCCCCGAACACGACCGTGTCGGCGGGGACGGGCGTGTCGGTCAGCGCGGAGACGAGTGCCGCCGCGACCGCCAGATCCGCCGCCGGCTCGGCGATGCGCAAGCCGCCAGCGACGTTGAGATAGACGTCCGCACCGCCGAACGCCAGGCCGCAACGCGTTTCCAGCACCGCCAATACCATCGACAGCCGCCCGGAATCCCAGCCCACCACCGCGCGCCGCGGCGTGCCGTAGCTCGTCGGCGCGACCAAAGCTTGGATCTCGACCAGCACGGGGCGCGTGCCCTCCATGCCCGCGAAGACGGCGGCCCCCGAGACTTCGCCGCGCCGCTCGGCCAGGAACAGGGCCGAGGGGTTGGGCACTTCCGCAAGGCCGCGATCGGTCATCTCGAACACGCCGATCTCGTCGGTCGGGCCGAAGCGGTTCTTGACCGCGCGCAGGATGCGGAATTGATGGCCGCGCTCGCCTTCGAAATAGAGCACGGTGTCCACCATGTGCTCGAGCACGCGCGGACCCGCGATCGTGCCTTCCTTGGTGACGTGGCCGACCAGGATCACGGCCGTGCCCCGGCGCTTGGCCAGCCGGATGAGCTCGGCCGCCGAGGAGCGCACTTGGGCGACCGTGCCCGGCGCGCTGTCGAGCTGGTCGACATACATGGTCTG
>JAMNXK010000103.1 GCA_023653245.1 Tagaea sp. | reverse complement strand
TCGATCGCCTGGGTCCAGATCCTTCGCGCGCCGGATGCGCGCATCCATTCTTCCGCCTTGCCGAGCATGAAGCGCGCGGTGCGCAAAGTCTCGGGATGGCAAATGCCCGAGAGCCGCGCGACCGGCACGCCGTTCGCGTCCGTCACCGTCGGATCGAGCATCACCCGCGACTCCGGATTGGGGATCTCCTGCACCGGCCCGCGGATCTGCAGCGTGCGGCGATAGCTCGCGCGCATGTAGTCCTTCGCGGCGAGGCCCCAATTCGGCGCGTCGGGTGCCCGCATCGTCTTCCAGAGTATCGCCGGCAGCACGATGAAGTCGTCGGCGAGCATGCCGCCGCCCACGATCGCGTCATTGCCATGATTGAAATCCGTCGTCGCAAGCGTCACGCCGGGACCGCGCGGATCGTAAACCGGCGCGTCGAACAGACCATAGGCCGTCGGATAGACATGGCCTTGCAGATGCCGTCCGACATGCTCGTTCCCGAGGCCGGACAGCAGCAACAGCCGCGCGGTTTCGATGGCGCCGCCCGACAGCACGACGGCGCGCGCGCGGGCCGCGCGCCGCCTTCCGCCGTGAAAATACGAAACGCCGTTCACCGCACCGGCCGCATCGGTGTCGATCCGGCATACGGCGGCGTTCAAGGTCAATGTCAGGCGCCCGGTCGCCAGCGCGCGCGGGATCACGGTGTTCTGGGTGCCGTTCTTGGCGTCGCTCGGGCAGGCGAAGCCGACGCAACTGCCGCATTCGGCGCACGAAGCGCGCCCGTCGCGCGGCACGGTGTTGATCAGCAAAGGCGGGGCGACGCAGCGCCAGCCGAGCTTCGCCGCCCCGCGTTCCATCGCCGCGCGCGCGGCATAGCCGGGCACGGGCGGCATCGGATGATCCGGGCCCGATCCGGCGACGCCGATCTCGCGTTCGGCGCGCGCGTAATCGGGCGCGAGATCGTCGTAGCCGATCGGCCAGTCGGCGAGCGACGAGCCTTGCGGCACGCCGTAGCGCGTGGCCATGCGGAAATCGTCGGGCAGGAAGCGCCACGCCTGGCCGCCATAGATCGCGGTGCCGCTGCCGGGTCCCGCTGCGTTGTTGTGGTGGCGCTTGTCGAGCGGCGAGACCGTGTGCGCGATACCGCCGGCGTCGACGAAGACGCGCGGATTGGCCGCCGGGTCGGGCCCGGTATTGTGGCCATGGACGATGTTGCGGTGATTGCGCAGATGGTCGCGCTTGCCCGCGATGTCGTAGCCATACGCGTCGCCGCGTTCGAGCAGCAGCACGCGCTTGCCCGCGTGGGCGAGCACCGACGCCGCGATCCCGCCGCCCGCGCCGGCGCCGACCACGATCGCGTCGTACACGGCTTCCTCCGGCGGCGCTTCGCGAAACGCGGCGTAGTCGAAGCGTGGCGCGGGTCCGTCGGGCAGACGCGGCTCGTAGCCGATCATCCGCCACGAGACGCCGCCGTCGTTCCCGCCATTGCCCGGATCGGCGTAGAAGCCTTCGGCCGCCAAATCGCACAGCCGCGCGAACCAGGCTTCGCCTGCCAGCTCGGCCGGCGCGCCGTCGCGCATCTTGGCGACGATGTCCGGGGGCAGGTGCGCGCGCACATAGTCGAGCGTGGCCGCGCGCTCGGCCCCCGGGTCGCGATCTTCGGGCAGGATCGCCTCGACCAATCGCGCGAGCAGGTCTTCGTTCATCGGGTGGCGCCTTGCGCCAGCTCGCGCGCGATTCCGCTTCGGAAGGCGAACAGGAGTGCGAGCGCCGCCAGACCCAAACTCGCGGCGAACAGATAGGCGAGCCCGCCGAATTCGCGATAGAGCGGGCCCGAGGCGATCGTCGCCACGCCCAAGGTGACGCTGCCGACGGTGACGAAGGCGGCTTGGGCCGACGCGCCGCGCCCGCTGCCGACGGCGACCGCGAAGAACGACATGAGCCCGAGATGCGCGCAGCTGAACGTCGCGGCGTGCAGCAATTGCAGGAACGCGGTCGCCACCGGCCCGGGGTCGAGCGCCATCATCCCCCAGCGCAGCACCGAAAAGACGGCGGCGGTCGCCAGCACGCCGAACGGCCCCAAGCGCGCCGCAAGGAACGGCCCGGCCCAGAACATCGCGATCTCCGCGCACGTCGACAGCGACCAGAGCGCGCCGATCGCTTCCTCCGGCACGCCGAGCGCGCGCAGATGCAGCGTGCCGAAGCCGTTCCACGTGCCTTGGCTGCCGAGCACCAAAGCCGCGGCGCCGGTCATCGCCGCCACCGCCGGCCGGCGCATCGGGCCGATCTCGGGGGCGGGAATCGGCGAATGGGGCGGCGCGGGCTGGGCGAAAGCGGCCAGCGCCAGCGCGCCCAGCGCGCCCAGGAACGCCGCGTAGACCGCTTCCGATCCGCCGTAAAGCAGGATCCAGCCGCCCGCGAGGCTGGTGAGCGCGTAGCCCGTCGAACCCCAAAGCCGCATCCGGCCGAAATCGGCGGCGATACCCTTGCGCACGAGATCGAGCGCGTTGGCGTCGAAGATCGGCGACACGTTTTGCAGCAGCACGATCGTCAGCACGTAGAGCGGCAGGATCGACCAGAACGAATCCGCGAACCACAAGGCGATCGCGGCCGCGCACGCCGCCACGCTCGCCGCCCGGATCAACACGCGGCGATCGGCCATGCCGTCGGCGATGTGGCCGAGCGCCGGCGTGAAGAGCAGGCGCAAGAACATCGGCAGCCCGATCACCCAAGCGATCTGCGGCGCGCTCAAGCCGCGCTCGGTCAGCCATAGCGGCAGATAGGGCTGATTGAAGCCCGACCACGCGAAAATCGTCAGATAGACGAGGCATGTGCGCCGCACGAGCGCGCGCGCCTCCGCGGATTGTCCGGACACTTTTTCTTCCACCCCGCCCGAAGACTACGCCGCGCCGGCATGCGCGTGCCAGCGCCGCGCGTCTTGTGCGACGCAACACGACGCGCGTAACGAATTTGTATGCGGCGCATCTGGACAAAGCGGCGCGGCTGTGCGGCAATGGCTCCTATGTCGTCGAACCGGCGCGCCCGGAGGAGACTCCAACGCGCCGGCACGACGGGGCCCCGATCGGCGGGAGCTCCCGCGCTTCGGCGACCGCGAGGGGGAACCGCATGTCCGACAATCAGGGTCTCGCCAGGCGCGAGGCGATCATCGCGGGGCTGGGCGGCATGTTCGCGCTCGGCTTCAAAGGGGCGAACGCGCAAGGGCAGACCGCGCTGACCTTCTGGTCGGTGCGGCTCAACACGCCGGAGCTGTCGGCGGCGCTGCGCGCGATCTTGGCGGATTTCGAGCGCGAGAATCCGTCGATCAAGATCACGCAAGAGCCGGTGTCCGGCGGCCTCGTCTATCCGAAATTCATGGCCGCCATCCGCGGCCAGGCGATGCCCGACATCGCCGAAGCGTTCTCCTACCATCCGCTGCAATTCGCCGCGGCCGATCAGATGGAGCCGATGGACGACATCATCCGGCTCTGGCAATCCAACGGCCTGCTCGCCGACATCGTCAACGAATTCGCCTACAAGAAGTTCCTGTGGCGCGACACCTACTGGGGCGTGCCCTACAATCTCGACGTCCGGGCCATCTACTACCGCAAGGACCTTCTCGAAGCGAAGGGCCTGCAGCCGCCCAAGACCTGGGACCAGTTCCAGCGCGCCGTGCTCGCCTGCAACGATCCGCGCGGCGGCGTCTACGGCCTGTCCTTCCCGGCGGGGAATTTCCACATCGCTCAGCACTATTACATGGCGTTCATGTTCCAGGCTGGCGGCTCGATCCTGGACAAGGACGGCAGGCTCGTCTTCGGCACCACGGCGCGCGAAGCGAACGTGCGCGCGTTGACGTTCCTCACCGACTTCCACACCAAGCATCGCGTCACGCCGCCGGGCATCGCCGCCCACAACACCGACGACTCGCACACGATCTTCGTGCAAGGTCGCTCGGCGTTCGGCATGGGCGCGGGGCTGATGATTTCGCGCCTGATGCGCGAGAACCCGAGCCTGGTCGACAAGGTCGGCGTGCTCGAAGTGCTCGAAGGTCCGGGCGGCCCGTCGAACCGGCTCACCGCCGGGTTCTACAATCCGATGTTCGTCTGGAAGCACAGCCCCGGCAAGGAAGCGGCCAAGACCTTCATCCGCTGGTTCGTGCAGCCCGGGCGGCTCGAACGGCTTTATCAAGCCGCACCCGGCCAGCATTGGCCGATCTTCAAGCGCGACTTCGACACGCCGCGCGTGCGCGAAAATCGGCTGCTGCGCGAGATGCTCACCAACGTCGTCCCCTACGCGACCGACTTCGCCTATCCGGGCCTGGGTCGGCCGGAGATGGGCGTGATCGACGGCGAGAAGATGTTCGCCGCCCCGGTCAACGAGGTGGTGGTGGGTGCCAAGACGCCCGAGCGGGCGGTCGCCGACGCGCACGCGGCGATGGCGCGACTGTTCACGTCGTAAGTCGAGGCGGGGAACCGGCGCGGCGCCCGGGCGGGCGCCCGCCGGATCGGGGGAAGCGTATCGATGTTGGCGCAACAGCGGAGACGACTCGCGTTCTGGCTGATCTTGCCGTCGCTGTTGCTGATCACGCTGTTCAAACTCGCGCCCATCGGCGAGGGCGTGCTGGTCAGCCTGCAAAGCCAGTCGATGATGCGCCCCAACCCCGAAGCCTTCGTCGGGCTCGCGCATTACGAGCGCGCGATCTTCGAGGAGCGCGTGTTCGGCCAGTCGCTGTGGAACACGGTCGTCTGGACGCTCGGCTCGGTGGCCGGCGCCTACATCGTGGGGCTGTCGCTGGCGCTGCTGCTCAACCGCGAATTCGGCGGGCGCTCGATCTTCCGCGCGCTGTTCCTGGTGCCGTGGGTGATTCCGGAAGTGGCCACCGCGTTGCTGTGGAAATGGGCCTATAGCGACGAGTTCGGCGTGATCAATTTCATCCTGTTCCGCCTGCACGTCATCGACCGGCCGCTGCTGTTCTTGTCGGACGTGCACTCGGCCATGCCCGCCGTGATCGTGGTGCAGATCTGGAAGCTCTATCCGATCATGTTCATCACGCTGCTCGCGGCGCTGCAAAGCGTGCCCAAGGAGCTGCACGAGGCCGCCGAGATCGACGGCGCCTCGCTGTGGCAGCGCTTCCGCTTCGTCACGTTCCCGTTCATCCGGCCGACCAGCGTGATCATCACGCTGCTCGCCTCGATCTGGACCTTCCAGAATTTCGACCTCATCTATCTGCTCACCGGCGGCGGGCCGGCCGGGGCGACGAAGATCCTGCCCACGCTGATCTACGAGAAGGGCTTTTGGGGCCTCGAACTCGGCTACGCCTCGGCCATCGGCATGCTGATGCTGATGTGCCTGACGGTGCTGAGCGTGGCCTATCTGATGGTCTATCGCGCGCAACGGGGCGACACGTGAAGCCGGCGGCGGGAAGCGAAGCGGCGATGCTCGCCTGGCGCGGCCGCGCTTTCGCCTGGCGCCTGGCGCTGTTCGCCTTGCTGTCGATCCTGGTCATCCTGATCCTGTTCCCGATCCTGTGGATGGCGTCCTCGTCGTTCAAGCCGCAGCCGGAACTGTTCGCGCGCGACATGACGCTGCTGCCGGTGAATTGGACGCTGGAGAGCTACGTCGCCGTCTGGCAAGGCACCAACTTCCCGATCTATTTCTGGAACAGCTTCAAGATCGCCGTCGCGTCGACCTTCCTGTCGGTGGCGATCGGCATGTACGCCGCCTACGCCATCGCGCGCATCGAGTTCCGCGGCCGCTACGCCTTCGGCATGCTGCTGCTGATCGCGCAGATGTTCCCGCAGATCCTGCTGGTGATCCCGCTGTTCATCGTGGTGCAGCGCGCGGGCCTGCTCAACACGCATATCGCGCTGATCGTGGCCTACGCGGCGTTCGCGCTGCCCTTCACCATCTGGCTGCTGCGCGGATTTTTCGAATCGATCCCGCAGGAGCTCGAGGACGCCGCTGCGGTCGACGGGGCGGGCATCATGACGACCTTCCACCGGATCATCCTGCCGCTGTCGGGACCGGGCCTCGCGGCCGTGGTCATCTTCGCCTTCATCCGCAGCTGGAACGAGTTCCTGTTCGCGCTGGTGTTCCTGCAGTCGCGCGCGAACTACACGATGCCGATCGGGCTCGCCAGCTTCCAGGAGGAGTACACGTTCCGCTGGGATCTGATCATGGCCGGCGCGAGCATCATCACGCTCCCGATCCTGTTCTTCTTCCTGCTGATGCAGAAATTCATCGTCGCCGGGCTGCTCGGCGGCGCCGTCAAAGGCTGAACCCGTTTTACGAGGAGAGATCGCGATGAAATTCGGCGCACCCTGCTGGCCCTTCCAATGGGAGCCGCCCTACGACGCCGCCTTGCGGCGCATCGCCAAGGCGGGATTCAAGGCCGCCGAGCTGATCGGCTGGAACAAGGACTACCTCAAGGACTACTACACGCCGGCGACGATCAAGACGCTGCGCTCGGTCCTGAAGGGCGAGGGCCTGACGCTGTCGCAGTTCGTGTCGACGCCGCACGATCTCGCCAGCCCCGACAAGGCCAAGCGCGCCGGCGGGGTCGAACATTGGAAGCGCGCGGTCGACGTGGGGGCGGAGTTGGGCGCGCCGATCGTCAATATGGTCAGCGCCTATCCCTTCGGCTATCGCGAGGAGATCTTTCCGCGCATCACCACCAAGCCGCTGGTGCAGACTTTCACCAACAAGATTCCGAGCGGCCTCGATTGGGACCAAAACTACCGCGACTATATCGGCTCGCTGAAGAAATGCGCCAAGATCTGCGAGAAGGCCGGCGTCAAGCTGTCGATGGAGCCGCATCCGTTCCGCTATCTCGCCAACACCGACGGTGCCTTGCGGATGATCGAAGACGTGAACTCGCCGGCCTTCGGCATCAATCTCGATCCGAGCCACACCTTCCCCGTCGGCGACTTCCCCAACGTGTCGGTCTATCGCTTGGGCAAACACATCGTCCATCTCCACGTCTCGGACAACGACGGCGTGACCAACGTCCATTGGCGCCCGGGCATGGGCAAGATCGACTGGGTGGCGATGTTCCGCGCGCTCAAGGAAACCGGCTATGACGGCGTCGTGTC
>JAMNXK010000102.1 GCA_023653245.1 Tagaea sp. | reverse complement strand
TCCGAGCAGCTGCGTGGCGCGGGTGAAGGCCAGCACCGCGACCACGCCGGAGAGCGCGCCTTGCACGACGATCTGCGCCGCCAGCAAGCCAGGGTCGGCAGCAAGCAAACGCGCCAGCCCGTCGCCGGCGAGATAGATCGGCGCGTAGACCGCCGCCGAGAGCACGCTGACCGACGCCGTCGCCTGCAGCGGCGACAACGACCAGCGCCGCGCCAGCAAGCCGAACGCCGCCCACATGAGACCCGCCACGGCGAACATCAAATCGCCCTTCCATGTCGCGGCCGCGCCGCCACCGAGCGGCCCTGCGACCAGGACGATGCCCGCCAGCATCGCCATGAGACCGCCCGCGCGCCACGTGCCGAGCCGTTCGCCCGCGAAGACGACCGCCAGCGCCGTCGCCCCCAGCGTGAGCGCGGCAGGTTGGATCGCCGCCCCGTGCGCCAAGGGCGCGTAAGCGTAGCCGCCCACGCCCATCAGAATGAAAGGCGGGCCGACCAGCAGCGTCAGGATCGCGGCGCGGGTCCAGCCCACGCCCGCGGCGCGCGCGGGCGCGTTGCGCAGGAACCACGGCAGCAGGATCGAGCCCGCCGTGGCGTAGCGCACGAAGGCGATGTCCTCGGCCGCGAGGCCGGAGCTCACGCCCAAGCGCGCCAGCGCCAGATACGAGCCCCAGATGAGGGCAGCACCGAGGCCCAGCATGACGCCTTTGGCGACGGGCCCGAGGCGCGGCGGCGCGATGCGGGCGGCGGCGATGGTATGGGTCATCGAGCTTCCCCTTACGCGGCTTGTTTGGCGAGACGGCGCAACGCGCCGACGACGGCCGAAGGTTCGGCGCGGCTGCGGTAGTCGGGATCGACATGGGCGAAGGCGATGCGGCCGTCGCGATCGATCACGTAGGTGGCCGGGACGGGCAGCGTCCACGCCGCATGCCCGTTGCGCATCGGCAGGTCGTGACCGAATTTTTCGTACAGCGCCTTGATCTCCGCCGACAGCTCGAAGCGGATGCCCAGCGAAGCGGCCAGCGCGCCGCGCGAATCGGACAGCACGGCGAAGGCCAGCTCGTTCTTCTGCGCGGTGTCGAGCGAGTTGTCGGGCGTCTCGGGCGAGACGGCGACCAGCGTGCCGCCTTCGGCGGCGATGCGCGGCAGCGCCAGCTGATAGGCGCGGAGCTCCAGATTGCAGTAGGGGCACCAGCCGCCGCGATAGAACACGACGACCAGCGGGCCGTGGCCGTACAGCGCGGCGAGATCGACCGGACGGCCGAGTTGATCGGGCAGCGTGGCGTCCGGGAAGCGCGCGCCCTCCTTGAGCGCGCGTTCGGCGAGACCCGATTCGATCAGGCGCCGGTTGTCGGCGGCGATCAAGTTCGCGATTTCGGGGCCGGCGCGTTCGGCCCAGCCGGCCTTGAACGCGTCGAGTTGGGGGGCGAGGGTTTCCATGGCGGCGATTCCTTCCTTCAAGCGGCGGCGACGCGGCGCGACGGTGCGGTCCAGGCGGTGTTCGCCATGAACGCGTCGTTGGGCGTGCGGGCGATGTGGTTCGTGTAGTTGGAGATCGTCTTGGTCGCGACGATCAGCACGATCTCCAACACGTTGCGCCGGGTGAAGCCGGCGGCCAGGAACGCGGCCACGGCCGCTTCGCCGACATCGCCGCGCTGGCGGGTGACGGCGGCCGCGAAACGGCGCAGCGCTTCGAGCCGCGCGTCGGCCACCGCTTCGCCTTCGCGCAAAGCGGCCACGATCGGCGCCGGCACCTTGGCCATCCCGGCCAGCGCCGTGTGCCCGGCCATGCAGTACTCGCATTCGTTCTCGTAGTTGACGGCCAGGAAGGCGACTTGCTGTTCGATCGGCGTCAGCGTGGTCTTGCCCACGAGGCCGAACAGCGTGTCGTAGCCTTCGAGGGTTTCGGGGCTCTCGGCCAGGACGCCGTGCAGATTCGGCACGAAGCCCCAGGCCTTGCCGATCTGGGCGAGTTTCTCGGCGGCGGGTGCGAGCGCGGTTTGGGCGGTGTGAACGACGAAGTCGGTCATGGCGGTCTTCCTTCGGGTTTGCAGGGCGCGCGGAACATCCCGGCGCCGACCCCGAGACGGTCGCTCATTCCCAACTTGCGCGGAACGACCCGGTTTCGGATAATATCCATACGAATTCCGTATGAATGGAGCTGGCGATGGATCTGATCGGCCCGATGCGCGCCTTCGTGCGCGTCTACGAAACCGGCAGTTTTTCGGGCCTGGCGCGCGCGGCGAACACCACGCAAGCGACGATCTCGCGCCGGATCGCCGCGTTGGAATCGCATTTGGGCGCGCGGCTTTTCGAGCGCACGACCCGCGCCGTGACGCCGACCGAGGCGGGAGCGCGCTTCTACGAGCGCGCCGTGGCGGCGCTCGACGCGGTCGCGGAAGCCGAGGCGGCGGTCAAGCGCGGCCGTGCCGAGGTTTCGGGCACGCTGCGGCTGGCGTGCCCGGTGGCGTTCGGGCGGCTGCATGTCGTCCCGCGCCTGCCGAAATTCCTCGCGCGTCACCCCGCGCTCAAACTCGATCTCATTTTGTCGGACGCCTTCGCCGATCTGGTCGAGGAGGGGATCGATCTCGCGCTGCGGATCGGCGAGGTGACCGAAGCCGGGCTGACCGCGCGGCGGATCGGCGAGACGCGGCGCGCGACGGTCGCGGCCCCTTCCTATCTCAAGGCGCGCGGGATCCCCGCCCATCCGCGCGACCTCGCCGATCACGATTGCGTGATCTACACGCGGCTCGCGACCGGCGCGCGCTGGCGCTTCGAGGGGGCCGGCGGTGCGATCGACGTCGACGTCGATGGCCGCTTTCGCGCCAACAATTCCGAAGCCGTGCGCGAGGCGGTTCTCGCCGGTTTGGGGATCGGCGTGGTGCCGGTCTGGCTGCTCGGCGACGAAATCGCCCGCAAGAAAGTGCGCGTGCTGTTGCCCGAATTCGAACCGAAGCGATTGCCGATTTCCGCGCTGCGCGCCTCGCGCCGCTTCGAGCCCGCGAAAACGCGCGCGGCGATCGACTTTCTGGCGGCGGAATTCCGGATCGATCCGCTGCTCAGCGACTATCGCGCGTGATCAGCTTTGCGGACGGCGTTCGCGTTCCAGCGAATCGAGGCAGGGATCGGCCGAGGCGGGCCGGCCTTGGAGCGTGCGCGCGTCGATATGCGTGACGCGCTGCCCGCCGTCGGCCTGGCGATAGACGAACACGTCGAGCAGGCAGTCGCGCCCGCGATAGCGCCAAACTTCGGCCGGACCGTCGCGCCGCACGAAGCCGGCTTGGCCGAGCCGTTCGCCCAGCGCGTCGCGCGTCATCCCGACCAGCGCGCGCGCGCCGGCCACCGGCGGAGCGGCGGCGATCTGCGGGGCGGGTGCGGCTTGCGCGTTCGGCGCGGGCGCGGCGACGGGCGGCGGTGCAACCGCGCCCGCCGGCGCCGCAGCCCGTTCGTTCGGCGCCGCGCACGCGCCCAAGGCGAGTGCGAGCGCCAGACCGGCCGCGCGTCGCAACGCGTCAGCCGCCGTCGTTGCCGAAGGTCGAGGTCTCGGCCTTCGCGGCACGGCTCATATCGACCGACACTTCGCCGGCGATCTGGCCGCCTTCCTCGATCTCGATGCGCGCGTAGCGGATCGTGCCCGACACCTTGCCGCCGGCGCGGATCATCAGCTTCTCGCGCACGGTCAGCGTGCCTTCGAACGCGCCGGCGATTTCGGCGTTCTCGATCTCGGCCATGCCCTTGAACACGCCGCTCTCGGCGATCTCCATCCAGCGGCTGTCGCTGAGCGAGGCTTCGACGCGGCCTTCGACGACCAGGCGTTCGCACGAGGTGATCTGGCCGGAGAGCACGATCTCCTTGCCGACGATGAGCTTGCGCCCTTCGATCGGTTCGGCGGCGCGCGCCGGCGCGTTGGTGCGGCCCATCGGCGGGGCGGGCGCGCGGGCGAGCGAGCCGGCGGGCGTGGGCGGCGCGGGCCGCGGGAAGGGACGCGCCGGAATGGCTTCGGCCTCGGGCTCCGACGGCGAAGCGGGGGCGGGGGCCTGGGGCGGGGCGGCGGGCGTCTTCATGTCTTCGGGCTCGTCCTTTTTGCGTCGGAACATCGTGTCTTCCTTCCCCTCGGGGCCATGGCGGGGGTCGTCGGGATGGGTCGCCGCTCGCGCCGCGCCGAAGCGCGACTCGGGACCAGCAAGCCGGTGGCATGGTGACCTATTCGCGGGAAGGAAGAAAGGCGTTCGTGCGGCCATTTGGCGGCGTTTCGCGCCCCCAAATCGTCGCTTGTGCACTGCCGCGACGCCCCCTATGGTCCGGCGCGTTTTCCCGACCTTTCCGGAGTTCCCATGGGTTCGCCCGCCTACGACGTTTTGGGTATCGGCAACGCCATCGTCGACGTCATCGCGCGCTGCGACGACGCGCTGCTGGCGCAACACGACCTCGCCAAGGGGGCGATGACGCTGATCGACGAAAGCCGGGCCGAGTCGCTGTATGGCGCGATGGGGCCGGGGCTGGAATGCTCGGGCGGCTCGGCCGGCAACACCATCGCCGGGCTCGCCAATCTCGGCGGCAAGGGTGCCTATATCGGCCGCGTGCGCGACGACCAGCTGGGGAAGATTTTCCGCCACGACATCCGCGCCCAGGGCGTGGCGTTCGATTCCGCGCCGGCCGCATCGGGCCCGTCGACCGCGCGCTGCTTGATCTTCGTGACGCCCGACGCGCAACGCACCATGCAGACCTATCTGGGCGCTTGCGTGGATCTGGGCCCCGACATGATCGACGAAGCGGTCGTGGCGAACGCGGGCATCACCTATATGGAAGGCTATCTGTGGGACAAGCCGGCGGCCAAGGACGCGTTTCGCAAGGCCGCGACGCTCGCCCACAAGCACGGCCGTAAGGTCGCGCTGACGCTGTCCGACTCGTTCTGCGTCGATCGCCATCGCGCCGATTTCCGCGACCTCGTCGATCGGCATTGCGACATCGTCTTCGCCAACGAAACCGAGCTGCTCTCGCTCTACCAGGCCAAGAGCTTCGACGAAGCCGTTTCGCATTTGCGCGGCCGCCAGGACCGGGTCTTCGCCGTCACGCGCTCGGAAAAGGGCTCGGTGGCAATTCGCGGTGCGGAGAGCTTCGCGGTTCTGGCCGAACCGGGCGTGAAGGTCGTCGACACCACCGGGGCCGGCGATCTCTACGCGTCGGGCTTCCTCCATGGCCTCGCGCGCGGGCGCGATCTCGCGTCGTGCGCGCGGCTGGGCTCGATCTGTGCGGCCGAAATCATCGCGCATTACGGCGCGCGGCCGGAAACCTCCCTCAAGGACCTCGCCGCCGCAAAAGGCGCGCTGTAATCGTCATGGAAATCCGCAACGTCGCCATCATCGCCCATGTCGACCATGGGAAAACCACCCTGGTCGATCAGCTTCTGAAGCAATCGGGGACCTTCCGCGCCAACCAGCAAGTCGCCGAGCGCGCGATGGACTCCAACGATCTGGAGCGCGAGCGCGGGATCACCATCCTGGCCAAGTGCACCTCGGTCACCTGGAAGGGCGTGCGCGTGAACATCGTCGACACGCCCGGCCACGCCGATTTCGGCGGCGAGGTCGAGCGCATCATGTCGATGGTCGACGGCGTGGTCGTGCTGGTGGACGCCGCCGAAGGGGCGATGCCGCAGACCAAATTCGTGACCATGAAGGCGCTGGCGCGCGGGCTTCGCCCGATCGTGGTGATCAACAAGGTCGACCGTTCGGACGCGCGCTCGCAGGAAGTGCTGAACGAGGTGTTCGATCTGTTCGCGGCACTCGGGGCCGACGACCATCAGCTCGACTTCCCCGCGCTGTTCGCGTCGGGCCGCTCGGGCTGGGCGGCCGAATCGCTCGACGCGCCGCGCGAGAATCTCGATCCCCTGTTCGATCTGATCCTCAAGCACGTCAAGCCGCCGGTCGCCGACGCCAGCGGCCCGTTCCGCATGCTCGCCACGACGCTCGAATACGATTCCTATGTCGGGCGCATCCTCACGGGCCGGATTTTCTCGGGGATCGCCAAGACCAACATGGCGATCAAGTCGCTGTCGCGCGAGGGCAAGGTGCTCGAAGAAGGACGGCTCACGCGGCTGTTGTCCTTCCGCGGTCTCGAGCGCGTGCCGGTCGAATCGGCCGAGGCGGGCGACATCGTGGCGATCGCGGGCCTGACCGCGACGACCGTCGCCGACACGCTCTGCCAGATCGACGTGAACGAGCCGATCCCCTCCCAGCCCGTCGATCCGCCGACGCTGGCGATGACGATTTCGGTCAACGATTCGCCGCTCGCGGGGCGCGAAGGCACCAAGGTCACCAGCCGGATGATCCGCGACCGGCTGTTCCGCGAAGCCGAAGGCAACGTCGCCATCCGCGTGCGCGAGACCGAAACGGGAGAGGCCTACGAAGTGGCGGGCCGCGGCGAGCTGCAGCTCGGCGTGTTGATCGAGCAGATGCGCCGCGAAGGCTTCGAATTGTCGGTCGGCCGGCCGCGCGTGCTGATCAAGACCGGCGAGGACGGCGGCAAGTTGGAGCCGATCGAGGAAGTCCAGGTCGACGTCGACGAGAACTACGCCGGCGTGGTGGTCGAGCAGCTCGGCAGACGCCGCGGCGAGATGACCGATATGCGCCCCTCGGGCGGCGCCAAAGTGCGCGTGAGCTTCCTCGTGCCCTCGCGCGGGCTCATCGGCTATCACGGCGAGTTCCTGTCCGACACGCGCGGCACCGGGATCATGAACAAGATCTTCCACAGCTACGCGCCGTGGAAGGGGGCGATCGAAAGCCGGCACACCGGCGTGCTGATCTCCAACGCCGACGGCAACGCGGTCACCTACGCGCTGTGGAACCTCGAGGATCGCGGCCCGATGATGATCCATCCCAACGTGCCCGTGTACGCGGGCATGATCATCGGCGAGCACACGCGCGACAACGATCTCGAAGTCAATCCGTTGAAGGCCAAGAAGCTGACCAACGTGCGCGCTTCGGGCAAGGACGAGGCGGTGCTGCTGCAAACGCCGAAGATCCTGACCCTCGAACAGGCGATCGCCTACATCAACGACGACGAGCTGGTCGAGGTGAC
>JAMNXK010000003.1 GCA_023653245.1 Tagaea sp. | reverse complement strand
TCTCCTCATGACAGTCGCTCAAACCTATGAGAAGGAAGCCGAACGGGAAGATTCCGAAGCCGGCATTCGGCGACGGTTGCGGCGATAGGCCGTTCTGCAGCGATCCGACGAACGCGCTGCTCGGCCGTTCCGCCCGATCTAAACCCCGTCGTCAAAATCCGTGGTCTCATCCTCGTCCCTTTCTCGGCGACGATGAGCCCGAAAACCTCCGCTAAGCAAACACCTCAATCCGTCTCAAGGGCGCTGACGGGGAACAATGTAGTTCTTTGGCCCAGTGGGCCACTGGAGGCCCAATTCCTTACGCACTCCAACGAGGAGGGTCCGTCATCCAGGGCCGAATGGAAGGCCGCGTTGGCTCGTGAAAAATCCCGTTATAAAAAAACGCCATACAGATGAATTGACGTTCGCCTAAGAAAGGACCGTTAATTAAGGAGTCTGACGTTTTTTTATAACGGGATTTTCGGAGCCTAACGGCAAAGGAGGCCAGATCGACGACCTGCTTGGGGACGGAATATTTGACAGAGGATCCATCCGGCGCCCGGAAATTTGACGAGATGGGGCATCTTTCGGTCAAAAAGAGCCCTAAGGGAGCGCGTCTTTACCCTTGGAAATTAACTTGCTCATAATCGATATGCGTCAACAATATGCACAAGGGGAACCTAATAGCAGAATAAAGCTCCCCAAACCCAACGAATCCCGAAACTGGTCGTGTCCCTAGCGGCGGTGTAGGTGGGAGCGGCAGCGCGGGTGACCTGCCCTGTTTTTCGGACCAGGGCTAACTTGAGACTGGCGCCTTGGTTTCAGTGTGCCCCTGGCGGGGCGATGGTGCAACGGGCCGGGGCATCCCAGGCCTCGTGTACCGCAGCGTCCCGGCCCGTTGCTTGGCGGGAAGCTGTCGATGTTTCGGCGAACTCGGCGGGTGTCAGATAGCCGAGGCTCGAATGTGGGCGGACGTTGTTGTAGTGCACGCGCCAGGCTTCGATGATCGCCTTGGCTTCGGGCCGGGTGCGGAACCACTCCAGGCTCAGGCATTCGTCGCGGAACTTGCCGTTGAAGCTTTCGTTGACGCCGTTCTGCCATGGCTTGCCCGGATCGATGGGAACGAGGGCGATGCCCAAGCCCGCGGCCCATTCGAGCACGGCGCGTCGGCAATGCAGCTCTGCCCATCCCACGACCGTTGCAGCGAGCTCTTTGCCGGCGGACAGGCGATGAACTAACGTGAAGCGCGTTTCAACCCGGGAGGCTCGCCACTCGCGTCATGTTCGTTGACTCCGGCACGATCGCGGCCGCGCTAGGCGGGATCGGGCTCTTTCTGCTCGGCATGTCGATGATGACCGATGGCCTGAAGGCTGCGGCCGGCGGGGCTCTGCGCGACTGGCTGGCGCGCGGCACGCGGACCGTCCCGCGCAGCCTCGCGGTGGGCTTCCTGATTACGGCACTGATGCAGTCGTCCAGCGCCGTGACCGTGGCGACGATCGGCATGGTCAACGCGGGCTTGCTCGGCTTGGGGCAGGCGGTCTGGCTGGTCTTCGGCACCAATGTCGGCACGACGATGACAGGTTGGATCGTCGCGTTCGCCGGAGTAAAGCTCGACGTCACCGCGCTCGCGCTTCCGATGATCGGCCTGGGTATGGCCGCGCGTCTGGCGGCGGACGGCCGCGACCGAATCGCGGGTAGCGGGACGGCCGTGGCGGGGTTCGGCCTCTTCTTTCTCGGCATTTTCTTTCTACAGACCGGCTTCGCGGACGCGGCTGGTGCGTTGGTGACGCGGTTACCCTCGGAGGAGAGTTTCGCGAGGACGGCGTTACTCGTCGCCATCGGTGCGGCGCTGACCGTGCTGATGCAGTCGTCCAGCGCCGCCCTGGCCGTGACGCTTGCCGCGAGCGCGGGCGGCGGCTTGGAATTGGAGGCGCTGGCAGCGATCGTCGTCGGCACGAATGTCGGTACGACATCGACGGCGCTGTTCGCGGCACTGAACGCCACTTCCGCGGCGCGGCGCGTGGCCATAGCCCACATCGCGTTTAACTTCTCGACCGCCACCATCGCGCTTGCCATCCTGCCGCAACTCGCGGGCGCGTCGAGCTGGCTCGCGGGTGCCGCGACGCCTGGCGAGCCGGCCATGGCGACCTTGGCCGTTTTCCACACGCTCTTCAACGTGATGGGTGTCGTTCTTATGCTGCCCGCCGGCGGCCTCCTCATCCAGCTCCTCGCGCGCATGTTCGCTGACGCCGACGAGGCCATCGCGCGGCCGAAGCATTTGGACGCCGGCTTGGCCGCGATTCCGGCCTTGGCAGCGGGAGGCCTACTCCGCGAAGGCGAACGACACCTTGCTGCGGCAGCAAAGGCCGCTCTCGCGGCGGCCGGAAGTGGCGGCGGCGGTCCCGGCAGACACCGGTCGATACCGCCCAGTGCGGTTCGCGGCCTTGGCGGCGCAATTCGTGCGTTCGTCGTCCGCCTCGGCAAGTCGGCGCTCCCCGCCGACGTGGCGCGTGCGCTACCGCACGTGCTGCGCGCCAGTCAGCACGCCGACGCGCTGGCGGCGATCGACATCCCCGGCGCGCCGTCGCCCGCCGGACCGGAATGGTCCGGGGCGGCCCAGTACGAATTTCTTCGTGCGGCGGCGATGCGTTGTTTGGAATTGACGTCCGGCGCCCGCGGCGAGGTCGAGGGAGTTCGGCTGGCGGCGGATGAAGCAGACGCCGCCTACGAGGCGCTGAAGGCGGCGCTGCTGTCGTCGTCGGCTTCCGGCGCAACCAATTTGCAGGACTTCGAGCGTACGATCGAGGCCGCGCGGTCTCTCCGCGAAGCGGCGCGGCTGGCTTGGAAGGCCGGCCGCCGCCTGTCCGCCGCGCGGGACGCGACCGCGTCGCCGTAGACGCACGCGATGAGCGCGCGTAGCTCTGCCGGGTCGGGCCGGACCATCGGCTGGCGGCGCTGCGCCTACCCCTCCGCGCGGATCGGGGGAATGTCCACGGGCGCACGCGGTTCGGAGCCGCAGACCACTTCGGCCACCCGCTCGGCCGCGTCCTGAAACGGTTCGAAGACGACGACGCCGGTCTCGGCGGCCCAGTCCCGCGCTTCGCTTGGATCGTGCGATGCGATTGCCAGACGGCCGCGGAAACCCGCCGCGCGCGCCGCTTGGACGAGAATCGCGCGCGCGTCCTCTCCGGCCAGGCCCGGCGGCAGGATCGGAACCGTGACGATGACCCAATCGGCGTGCGCGAGCGGCAACGTCGCCACGAACTCGGGATCGGACGCGTCGCCGTACTCGGCGTCCAGCCCGAGCGCGCGCCATCGCGCGACCGCGTCCGGATTGAAGTCGACGCCCAGCACACGGCGCCCGCGACGGCTCAGACGCACGCCGATCGCCGTGCCGAAGCGCCCAAGGCCGAAGATGACGGCGTCGTAGTTCCCCGCCGCGAACGCGCGCGCCTCGTCGGGCTCCCGATGGGTGACCGCGCGTTCGAAGGCCCCAAGATAGGGCTCGCACCACGCGTAAAGCCGATGAGAGTAGGTGATCATGTAGGTCGATACGGCGATCGTCACGAGCCCCACCATCGTGACCAGACCGAGTGCCGCCTCATCGACGTGACCGAGGGCAAGGCCCATCGCGACGAACACCAGCGAGAACTCGCTGATCTGCGCCACGGTCAGGCCGGCGAGAAACCCGGTCCGCTTCCGGTAGCCCATCGCGCCCATGATGGCCAGGACGATCAGCGGATTGCCGGCGAGGACGAAGATCGAGAACACGATCGCGGCCGAGAGGTTCGCGCCGAGCAGGTCGAGATCGAGTTTGGCGCCCAGCGCGATGAAAAAGAACAGGAGCAGGAAGTCGCGGAGCGGCGCCAGCCGCGCCGAGATCGTCTCGCGATACGGCGTCGAGGCGAGCGCCACGCCCGCCAGCAGGCCGCCGACTTCCTTGCCGATACCGGCGAAGTCCCCGAGGGCGGCGCACGCCGCCGCCAACGCGATGGCGAACGTGACGAGCAATTCGGGCGTGCCCGCAAGACGCTCCGTGAGGGGGCCCGCGACGAAGCGGATGAACAATCCCACCGCGACGACGAAACCCGCACCCGCCGCGACCGCGGCCGCGATCGCGTCGCCCGCGCTTCCGCCGCCCGGCGCCGCGATGCCGGACGCCGACAGGACGATCATCGCGAAGACCACGACCAGGTCCTGGACGATGAGAAACCCCAGCGCGATCTGACCGTGCAGCGAATCGATCTCCCGCTTGTCGGACATCAGCTTCACCACGATGATCGTCGACGAAAACGTCAGCGCGACCGCGACATAGAGGCTCGTGACGTGATCGAAGCCGAGGGCAAGGCCGATCAAATAACCAAAAAACGACGTGAAACCAACCTGACCGAGCCCCGTCGCCAACGAAACGAAGCCGAGCGACTTGATCAGCTTGACGTCGAGTTTGATCCCGACGAGAAACAGAAGAAGCGCGATCCCCAAATCCGCCAGAAATTCGACTTTTTCGTCGGAGCGGACGACGTCGAGCGCCGATGGCCCGGCGACGAGGCCGACGGCGATGAAGCTCACGATCAGGGGCTGGCGGAGCAGAACGCCGGCGAAGCCGATCGCCGCCGCGATCGCGAGCAGAGCGGCGATTTCGGCGAAGGGCGAGAAGTGGATCATCGAAGCGGGCCGGGGGGATCGGGTTGCTTTGCAGCGGCCGAGTTTATCGCAGAGCGAGCCACGCGGATTGACTCACGTCAATTCGCCCGCCGAATGGATCGGAGATTCTCGCGTGACCGAACGGCTACGAGGCGGAGGACGCGATGAAGCGGATCATGCTTGCGACCGACTTCTCCGAGCGATCCGACAGGGCGCTGCGCCGCGCGACTTTGCTCGCAAGGTCGGCGGGTGCGGAGATCCTCCTTGTCCATGCGGTCGACGACGACCGGCCCGAGGGCCTCGTCGAACGCGAGTTGACGATCGCCGAGGAGGTGATTGCGGCGCTCGCCGAGACGATCCGGACGCACGACGGCGTGAGCTGCACTTTCCGTATCGTCCTCGACGATCCGTTCGCGGGGATCGTGAACGTCGCGGCGGATGCCCGCCCCGACTTGCTGGTGATCGGCGCACATCGCCGGCGCGTTCTTCGAGATGTGTTCTTCGGGACGACGGCCGAGCGGACCATTCGCGCGGCCGCTTGCCCGGTGCTCATGGCGAATGCGATCCCGGCGGTGGGATATCAAAGGACCCTCCTGACCACGGATTTGACCGACTCGTCGCGTTCCGCGTTGGACCGGTACGCGCGACTTGGCGTCGACCCAGGGGCCAGGCGTACGGTCTTGTACTTGTTCGGCGATCCTGCGCTCCGGCGCGCCGAGAGCATGGCTCTGGACACGACCGATCTGGACGACGCGATCGCCGCGCAACGTGACGACGCCGCGCGAAAGCTGGCCTCGTTCATGACCGGAATCGGACCGCTGGCGTGCGAGAAATCGGTTCGTCGCGACCTATCGACCCTCTCCCAAGGCGTGCTGGACGCCGCGCGCGAATGCGACGCGGATTTGATCGTACTGGGGACCCGTGGCCGCCGCGGGGCGGAGAAATTCTTCGTCGGCAGCGTCGCCGAGGAGGTCCTCCGCGTGGCGCCGATCGACGTCCTCGCCATCCCGCCGGACGCGCCGGTCTGACTATCGCGCGCGCCGCGCGATCCGCAGCCGGATCTGTTTCTCCGCCTCGACGACAAAGAAAAACCCTGCGCCCAAGGCCACGATCATGACCCCATCCCAGAACGGCACCGCCACGGTTCCGAGGACGGCTTGCAGCGGCGGCAGATACGTGACGGCGAACTGCGCGGCGACGATGGCCACGGTCACCGCCCATACGACCGGAGTCCCCCGGGCCGCGCGCCAGGTCAGCGACGTGCCGTGGATGTTGCGGATGAAATAGAGGTGGAAGATCTCCAGCACGACCAGCATGTTCATCGCCATGGTTTGCGCGAGGGCGGTCGGGTAACCGCGCGATACCGCGTGATCGAATGTCCAGAAAACGATGGCGACGAACAACGCGGCCACGAACACGACGTGCCAAAGCAAGTCGCCGCCGAGCAATGGCGCGTCGCGCGGGCGCGGCGGGCGGGCCATCGTGCCCGGCTCCGTCGGTTCGAAAGCGAGCGCCAAGCCCAGCGTGATCGCGGTGATGAGGTTGACCCACAGAATCTGCACCGCGGTGATCGGCAGGGCAAGCCCGGCCAGCAGAGCGAACACGATCACCAGCGCCTCGCCGGCATTGGTCGGCAGGGTCCAACTGATGACCTTCTTTAGATTGTCGAAGACGGTGCGGCCCTCGCGGACGGCGGCGGCGATCGAAGCGAAATTGTCATCCGCGAGCACGAGGTCGGCGGCTTCCTTGGCGGCCTCCGAGCCCTTGAGGCCCATGGCGATACCTGCGTCCGCGCGCTTCAGCGCCGGCGCGTCGTTCACGCCGTCGCCCGTCATGGCGACGCTCAAGCCATTCGCCTGCAACGCTTGGACGAGCCGCAGCTTGTGCTCGGGGCTGGTGCGGGCGAACACGTCCGTCTCGGCGACCAGCGCCGCCAAGCGCCCGTCGTCGAGCGCGTCGAGCTCGGCGCCCGTCAGCACCCGGTCCGGATTGGCGAGCCCGATCCGCCGCGCGATCGCGGCGGCCGTGCCGGCGTGATCGCCGGTGATCATCTTCACGCGGATGCCGGCCGCGCGGCATTCGGCGACGGCCGTGATCGCCTCGGCGCGCGGCGGATCGAGCAGCCCGATCAGACCGAGAAATTCCGGCGCGGTTCCAAGCGTTTCGGGGGTCAGGGGGACGGGCGCCGCGGCGCGCCGCGCGAAGGCGAGCACGCGCAAGCCGCGCGCGGCCATCGCGTCGGCGCGCGCGCTCCACGCGGCCAAGTCCGCGTCGCCGCACATCCGCAACACCGCCTCGGGCGCGCCCTTCAACAGCAACTCGGGGCCGGCGGGCGATTCGACCGCCACGGCCATATAGCGGTGACGCGAATCGAAAGGAATCGCGTCGAGACGCCGTACTTCCACCGCGGCAGGCCCAAGAACCTTCCGACCGAAAGCGAGCAATGCGCCCTCCATCGGATCGCCCACGACCTGCCAGACGCCGTCGCGCAGCGCGAGGTCGGCGTCGTTGCACAGCGAAGCCGCGCGCGCGATCGCGCGCAGATCGCCGGGTGGCGATATGGCGCCTTCGGGCGCGTAGCCTTCGCCGGAGACCTCGAACGCCCCGGCGGGCGTTTCCAGGGCCACCGCGACCATTTCGTTGCGGGTGAGCGTGCCCGTCTTGTCGGTGCAGATCGTCGACACCGAGCCGATCGCCTCGATGGCGGGGAGGCGGCGCACGATCGCGTGGCGCCGCGCCATCGCGCGCACGCCGATCGCGAGCGTGACGGTCATCACCGCCGGCAAGCCCTCGGGAATCGCCGCGACGGCCAGGCCGACGACGATCATGAACAATTCGCCGAAATCGTAACCGCCTGTGAAATGGCCGTAGACGAGGAGCAAGCCCGACACCAGCAGGATCGCGACCGTCAGCCAGCGCGCGAATTGGTCCATCTTGGCGACCAGCGGCGTGACGAGCTGTTCGACGCCGGCGATCAGGCCGCCGATGCGGCCGATCTCGGTGTTCTTGCCCGTGGCGACGACAAGCGCCTTTGCCGTACCTTGGGTGATCAGCGTTCCCGACCAGAGCATGGAGTGGCGGTCGCCGAGTGCCGCGTCCGCCGCCACCCGTTCGTCGGATTTCTCCACGGGCACCGACTCGCCGGTGAGCAACGCCTCTTGGGCCGCGAGCGCGCGCGCTTCGAGCACGCGCAGATCGGCGGGCACGCGGTCTCCGGCCTCCAGCAGCACGACGTCGCCCGGCACCAGGCCGGACGCGTCGGCGTGTTCGCGCGCGCCGTCCCGCATGACGGAGGCGCGCGGCGCCAGCATCGCCCGGATCGCCGACATCGCGGCTTCCGCCTTTCCCTCCTGTACGAATCCGATGACCGCGTTGGCGATCGTCACGGCGAGGATGACGCCCGTGTCGATCCAGTGCCCCAGCGCGGCGGTGACGGCGGCGGCCGCGAGCAGGACGTAGATCAGCACGTTGTGGAACTGCGCGAGGAAACGGACGATCGGCCCCCGTTTCGGGGGTTCGGGCAGCGCGTTCGGCCCGTGCTCGGCCAAACGCCGCGCGGCCTCCGCGCGCGCCAGCCCTTCGGGACCGGACCCGAGCGCGGCAAGGCAGTCGTCCGCGGTGGCGCTATGGGGCGGGCGATCCATCACTTCGTCGTCTCCGTCGGGTTCCGCGTGGCGACGCCCTCGTAACGCCGGAACAGCTCGACCGGACCGCGGCAGCCGAGTTTCTCCATCACGCGGGCGCGATGTATCTCGACGGTGCGCGGGCTGATGCCCAGGCGTGCCGCGATCGACTTGTTCGTCGATCCTTCGAGCATCGGAACGAGAACGTCGCGCTCGCGATCGGTCAGCGTCGCTAGCCGGGCGCGGGTCTCGGCCTCGGCGGCCGCCTCGTTCTCCTTGGCTTCGGCGTCGGACGCGGCGCGCGCCACGACTTCCAGTAGAAGGCCGGGCGCGACGGGTTTCTCCAGGAATTCGAACGCGCCCGAGCGCATCGCGCGGACGGCGAGCGGAACGTTGCCGTAGCCCGTGAGCACGATCACGGACGCGACCGGCGAAGCGGCGCGGATCGTCGCCAGCGCGTCGACGCCGGCGCGCCCCGGCAGCGTGTGGTCGAGCACGATGCCGACGGGCTCGCGATCCGAGGGCGTGGAGAGGAACTCGTCCACGCTGCCGAATGTCCGCACGACGTAGCCGTTGGTCTCGAACAGCAAGCTCAGCGACTCCCGTAGGGCGGGGTCGTCGTCAACGATCGCGATCAAACGCCGTTCGGTCATGCCGATCCTTTGGGCAAAGCGAGTTCGAACCGCGCGCCGCGTCCCGACATGGGCGTCGCATGGGTCAACTTCCCGCCGTTCAATTCGGCCAACGCCCGGCCGATGAACAAGCCGAGCCCGACGCCGCCGGCGCGTCCGCTCGTCATCGGTTCGAAGAGCTCCGCCGCGAGATCGGGCGCCACGCCGGGTCCATCGTCCTCGACGGCGATCACGATCCAGTCCTCCGTTTCGCCGAAGGCGGCGCGGATCGTCGCCTTCGTGCCGCGCGGCGCGGTCGCCGCGAACGCATTGCGGAACAGATTGTGTAGAACGTGGCGCACTTGCTGGCGATCGCCGCGAACGACGGCGGGTTCGCGCCTTTCGATCCGGATGACGGGTCGAGGGTCCGGCCATTCCGATTCGGCCATCCGTGCCGCTTCATGGGCGACGGCGACCGCGTCGAAATCCTGGGGATCGGGGCCCGCGCTTTGGAAATCCTCGCGCAACGACCGGACCCGGCTGCTGGCCGTTTCGATCTGGGATTCGATCGTCGCGGCCGCGCGGCGCAGGCTGGGATCGACCGTTCCGATCGTCAGGTTCCTGGCCAAGACATGCGCCGCCGCGTGGATCGCGGCCAAAGGCTGGCTGAGTTCGTGCGCGATCGCGGCCCCTAGGGCGCCCATCGCCGTCAATCTCGACAAGCGCTCGCTCTCGATCCGCAGCCGCGCGGACTCGTCCGCGGTCCGGCGCGCGAACTCGATGGCGGCGCCCAGCACCGGTCCCGTGAGCGCGATCACGATCATCATCGTCTGGAACTCGGAGAAGGACGGACCGCTCTTCGCGTCGAACAGCGTGAAGGTCGCGATGGCGATCTGAACCGTCGTCACGGCCAGGATCGTGGCTTCGAGCCCGTTGCGGACCGCGATCCAAACGACCGGCAGCAACGCGAGATAGGCGAGACCCGTCGCCGATTCCGGACCCAACAACGCCAAGCCGGCGAGCAGGCAAGCGAATCCGGCCGCGCACGCGGGCTCGGCAAGGTCGCGCCGGCCGGCGCGCGCGAGCCAAGCGCCGATCGCTTCGAGCCGCGACAAGAGCGGCAACAACACCGCAATGCCCGTCGCGTCGCCGATCCAGGTGCGGATCGCCATTTCGGCGGCGACTTCGTCGTCGAGCGGGCCGGCGGCGGCGAGGCCAGCGACATGCGCTGCGGCGATCGCGCCCGCGCCCAAGATCGCGGCCGTCAAAAACGCGAGCGCGGTCAGCGGATGGGCATAGGGATCGCGGTCGCCGCCGTACCGGCGCAAGCCCGCGCCGAGTGCCGCGTATCCGGCCGCGAGGATCGTCGCCGAGTACGCCGCGGCCGGGTCGAGCGGGTCCAAACCGCGGACGATCAACGCCGCCAGATAGCCGGCGACGAACAGGATCGGAACCGCCCGATAGGTCCGGGTCAGTCCGAGAAACAGCGCCAGCCCCGCCGTCGGATTCCAGAGCGTGAATCCGAATCGCGTCGCCGGATCGATATAGCTCACCCGATCCAACGCGACGTAGAGCGCGACGGACGCAAGCGCCCATGCGCCCGCGCGGAGCGTCGGGCGGCCCGCCGCCCGCCGAAATCCGGATGAATCTTCCGCGCGCTCCATGCCCGCAAACTATGGACGGGCCGCGCGCGAATCAACCGCCTGCGCGTAAGTGTTCGCCCGTATGGAAGGAACGTCGGCGACGCGATATCGCGATTCCCATGGAACACGACGACGATTCGCCCGGCGGCGCTTGCGATTGCTGCGAGTTCGACTTTCCCGTTTCCCGGCGTGGCGCGCTTGGCGCGCTCGCGGCCGGGATATCGGGCTTCGCTTTACTCGCCGGCACGGCCGAAGCGGCGGCGCCTTCCCGCCGCCGGACCGCCGATCGGAGCTTGTCGGTCGTCAACGCGAAGACCGGCGAAATCTGGCGCGGCGTCTATTGGCGGGAGAACCGGCTGGTTCCCCAAGCCTATGGCGCGCTGACGGAGATGTTCAGGGACGTCCGCGCGGATCGAACCGGCGACGTCGATGTCGCTTTGCTCCACGGGCTTTGGCGCGTGCGAGCGCGGATCGGCGCGGAAGCGCCGTGGCGCATTTTGTCGGGCTTCCGGACCGAACGGACCCACGACGCGATCAAGCGCGCCAACCGCTCGGCGGCCCGGAACTCGTTCCATGTTCAAGGCAAGGCCGTCGACGTCGCGATGGACGGCGTGTCGCCGCGCGTCGTCGCCCGGGCCGCGCGGGCCGAGGGCGTCGGCGGCGTGGGTCTTTATGCGCGGCGGGGCTTCGTCCATCTCGATACCGGCCCCCGACGGAACTGGACGAGGTGACGCCGTGCTCCAGGACGATGCCGGACGCAAGGAAGTCGCGACCGCCGCCGGCCTGCTGATTTTCGCGGTGGCCTTCGTCGGGGCCGTCTCCTGGAACGGCGTCGATGACGGGCGCCGGACCGTCGATCGCGGGTTACGCGAGGTTGTTGCGACCGTCGAGGATGCGCGCGCATGCAACATTTCGGAGGCGGCAATCGCGCGCTTCGTGAAGTCGCGCCTGGAAAACTTGCGCGAGCAACACCCGCATTTGAGCACGCCGGAGCTTGTGGGCGATCTTCTGCATCGCGCGCGTTTCGACGTGGCGCCCGCGCGTCGTGAACCGGGCGAATGCGCGCGGGTCGCGTCGCGCTTGGCGCCGGGATGATGGCGACCGCCGTCGTCTGCGTGATCCGCGCCGTCGCATACGCAAGCGAAATCGCCGGCCGCGAACCAGAGATATCCACGAACTCGTGCACAGACCCTTTCGGTCTCCGCGCCGGATTTTCCCGATTCGACAGAGCGTTCGGGCGGATAGGGGCTTTCCCTTATTCGCGATCGTCCACAGCTTCTTTATACGAAAGCGCGACGCCGACGTTTCCGCAACACCGTCTTGTGATGGGCATGCCGACGTATCCGATTGGCTCGGACGAACTCGCAGATCGTCGGCTGGAGAGGTTTCTCGTCTATTGGCGCGCGTTGCCGAAGATGGAGGGCATTGCGGCGCGCGGCGCCATCGATCTGGCGGACTGCCGCGCTTTCGCGCCGTATCTGCTCGCGGTCGATGTCCTGGGGCCGGAGTTGGACTTTCGCGCCCGTCTGGCGGGAACCGAAGTCGTCGAGCGCTTCGGTCTCGAATTCGCCGGCCGGCGCATGAGCGAACTCAGCAATTCCGAAGACGTCGCAAGCCTGTTTCTCGACTGCGCCATCGTGGTCGAGCATCGAGTGCCGCGCTGCTCGTCGAAGTTGCCCGGCTATCGGCGGATCATTTGTCCCGTCGCGGGCAAAGGCGGCGGGATCGAGCTGTTGATCGGCATCCAAGTCGCGGTCGCCCTTCCGTAGGCCGCGCGTGGCACGACGATAGTCTTTCGAAGGAGCGCTTTGCCATGGATGCCACGTCCGACGACGCCTACTTTCTCGATTTCGACGGAACGTTGATCGAGATCGCCCCGACGCCCGGCGAGGCGCGCGTCGGGCAGCGCGTGCGCGCCGTGCTTCTCGACCTCGCCCGGGCGACGCGCGGCGCCACGATGATCGTCAGCGGACGGCGGATCGACGCGATCGACGCGATGCTCGGCTTTCAGCTGCCGGCCGCCGGCCAGCACGGCGCCGAGATGCGATTCCGCAATCCCGCGCTTTCGAGCGTGCGGCTGAGGATCGCTGGGTACCGGCGGCTGCGCGCGCGCTGCGCCGCGCTTTGCGTCCGCCACCCGGGCGCCACGCTGGAGGCCAAAGGCTCGACGCTCGCGTTGCACTTGAACGCCGACGATCCGCACTTCCCGGCCCTACATACCGCCGCGCTGGAACTCGCCGGGGAATGGGACGGCGCGATCGCGTGCGTGCGCGCCCATAACGTCGTCGAACTGCGCCCGGCGCACGTGCACAAAGGGCGCGCGGTCGAATGCGCGGGCTTCTTCGGGCCCTTCGCGGGCCGCCGCCCCATCTTCGTCGGCGACGATCTGCCCGACGTGGACGGGTTCCGCGCGGCGACGTTGGCCGGCGGTTACGGGGTGAGCGTGGGCGGCGCGCTGCCCTGGTCGCGCCATCGGCTCGCGGGTCCGGGCGAGACGCTCGACTTTCTCGAGCGCGCGGCGGGCGCGCGATGATCGGCGGCTCGCTCGCCCTCGGCGCGGTCGGCAATTCGCAGGTCGCCGCTTTGATCGACCGCGTCGCCCGCGTCGTATGGATGTGCCATCCGCGTTTGGACTCCGATCCGGTGTTCGCGGCGCTCGTCGATGGCGACTCGTTCGAATCCGCGTGGTCGTTCGAAATCGAAGGGCAGTCGGCGAGCGAGCAGCGCTACTGGCGCAACACCGCCGTGCTCGAGACGATCTTGCGGGCGGCCGACGGAAGCGCGTTGCGCGTCGTCGATTTCTGTCCGCGCTTCAAGCGCATGGGACGGGTTTTCCGTCCGCCCGTCCTGATCCGACGCATCGAACCCCTCGCGGGGGCGCCGAGATGCCGGACGCGGTTGGGAATGCGGGGATTGCGCCACGGGGACGACCCGGCCGTCGTTCAAGGCAGCCACCATATCCGTTACGTGTTTCCCGCGCACGCGATCCGCCTGACGACGGACGCGCCGCTCGCCTATGTGCGCGAAGGGCGCGCGTTCGTCGTCGCGCGCCCCTATTCCTTCGTGCTCGGTGCGGACGAAAGCCTGGCGGAAGCGCCCGACCTTGTATCCCGCGAGTGGCTGGCGCTGACGCACGACTACTGGCTCGACTGGGTGCGGTACTTGTCGCTGCCGTCCGCGTGGCAGCCGCAAGTGATTCGGGCCGCGGTCACGCTCAAGCTTTGCCAATACGAGGATACCGGCGCGATCGCCGCCGCGTTGACGACGTCAATTCCGGAGGCGCCGGCCAGCGCGCGCAATTGGGACTACCGGCTGTGCTGGCTGCGCGACGCGTTCCATGTGGTGCAGGCGCTGAACCTGCTCGGCGCCACGCGCACGATGGAGGAGTTCATCGCCTTCGCGACCGACGCCGCCGCCGAGGCGCCCGACGGGCGGCTGAAGCCCCTCTATCCGCTGACGCGCGGCGAGGCGGAGCCCGAGACAGAGATCGCCCGGGCGGCCGGCTATCGCGAGCACGGACCGGTGCGATTGGGGAACGCCGCGGCGGGCCAAGTTCAGAACGACGTCTATGGCGGCGTGATTCTGGCCGCCGCGCAGATGTTTTTCGACGAGCGCTTGCCGGTGCGCGGCGACCGGGCGCTCTACGACCGCCTCTGCGCGCTCGGCCGGCGCGCGCACGCGGCCGCTTTCGAGCCCGATTCCGGAATTTGGGAGTATCGCGGCAGGACCGCGCCGCACACGCACTCCGCCGTGATGTGCTGGGCCGGTCTGGATCGGCTGGCGCGCATCGCCGCGCGGATCGGCGACGCCGCCGCCGCCGACTGGCGCGGCCGCGCGGACGAGGTGCGCACCGGAATCGCGGCCCGCGCCTGGGACGCGCGCAAGGGCGCCTTCGTCGGGACCTTGGACGGCGGCGAGCTCGACGCCAGCGTCTTGATCATGCCGCTGGTGGGGTTCCTGCACGCGCGCGACCCGCGTTTCTTGTCGACCCTGGCGGCGGTCGAGCGCGAACTCGGCAACGGCGGGTTCATCGCCCGCTACGCGCACGAAGACGATTTTGGGCGCCCGGAGACGGCGTTTCTGGCCTGCACCCTATGGTACGCCGAGGCTCTCGCGGCCGCCGGCGAGACGGCGCGCGCGCGCGCGGCGTTCGAGCGCGTTCTCGCGCACGCCAATCACCTCGGCTTGCTGTCGGAGGATGTCGATCCGCGGACCGGCGAATTGTGGGGAAATTTTCCCCAAACCTACTGCATGGCCGGTCTGGTCGCCGCCGCGATGCGATTGGACCGCGGATGGAAGGGGGAGCCATGGGACGCCTCGTGATCGTTTCGAACCGGATTCCGGCCGCCGGCGCCCGCGCCGCCGCCGCCGGCGGACTCGCCGTGGCCCTCGGGGACGTGCTGGCCCAGCGGGACGCGCTTTGGATCGGCTGGAGCGGCGATGTCGGCGAGGCGGGGCGCGCCGCGCCGGCGCGGCGGCTGCGCCGGACGGAGATCGCCGGCATCGATCTGAGTCCCCGGCTGCACGCCGGCTTCTACGCGGGCTTCGCCAACACGGTTTTGTGGCCGCTTTTCCACTATCGGCTCGGCCTCGTGACGTACCTGCGCGACGACTACGCCGCCTACCTCGAAGCGAACGAGCTCGTCGCGCAGGCCGTCCGCGCGCGGGTCGCGCCCGACGACACGATCTGGGTGCACGACTATCACCTCATTCCGCTCGCGCGCGCGTTGCGCAGACAAGGGCTCACCAACCGGATGGGCTTTTTCCTCCATATTCCGTGGCCCGCGGCCGAGGTGTTCCGCACGCTGCCCGTCCATCGCGATCTCGCCGAAGCGCTGTCGCACTACGATCTGGCGGGATTCCAGACGGCCACCGATTTGCGCCAGCTCGCCGATTATCTGGGCGCGGGCGGCGGCGCGACGATCGAAGCCTTCGGGCGGCGATTCTCCGCCGGCGCGTTTCCGATCGGAATCGACACGCGCCGTTTCGCGGCCTGGGCGGCGAAAGGGGCGGGCGGAGAGGCGAGCGCCCGGCTCGCCGAAAGCACCGGCGGCCGGGCCCTGGCGATCGGCGTGGACAGGCTCGACCATTCGAAAGGGTTGCCCAACCGCATCGTGGGCTACGAGGCGTTTTTGTCGCGGCATCCGGACTGGCAAGGACGCGTGCAGTACTTGCAGATCGCCCCGGTGTCGCGCGGCGAAGTCGCGAACTATCGCGCGCTGCGGCGCGAGATAGACGCGATGACCGGCAGATTGAACGGCAAGTACGGGCGCGTCGATTGGACGCCGATGCGCTACGTCACGCGCGGCCACCCCCGCAAGGCGCTCGCCGCCTACTACCGGCAGGCGCGCGTGGGGCTGGTCACGCCGCTGCGCGACGGCATGAACCTGGTCGCCAAGGAGTTCGTCGCCGCGCAAGCCCCGGGCGATCCCGGCGTGCTGGTGCTTTCGGAGTTCGCGGGCGCGGCTCAGGAGCTCGGCGGCGCCCTCAAGGTGAACCCGCAGGATCCGGACGCCATCAGCGACGCGCTCGCCCAAGCGCTGGCCATGCCCCTGGACGAGCGCGTCGCGCGCTGGCGCGCGGATTGGGCGGCGCTCGACGCGAATCCCGCCGCCGTGTGGGCGCGCCGCTTCCTTGCCGCGCTCGAGTCGGCCGAGGCCGACGCGGGCATCTGATTCGCGGCCAAGCCGGTCCCGCCGCGGCCTTGCAACGACGGGTCACGCGGGCCGGCGTTCACGCTCGCGAACGCCATCGACGCCTGCGTTCACGCGGGTGAACGCCGGCGGCGAGCGGGCCGCGCAAGCCTTTGATTTCGAACGCACGGAACGTTGGCACGGCGGTTGATATGCAGACCGCATGCTCGCTCGCGCCCACCGTTCGCGGACCTCCGCCCCATGACGCTGCTTCCGGCCCTCGTTCTCGGCGGCGCGGGCGCCACTTTGCTGGCCACGCGCGTGCCGCGCGGTTTCGCGGCGCTGTTCGGCGCGGCTGTCGCGTCCCTGCTGTTGCTCGCGAGTTTGACGGCGATCGGTCCGATCTCGGCCGGTGGCGCACTTACGGGGGCGTTCTGGGCGATTCCGTCGCTCGGAATCGCGGGTGGCCTGCGCGTCGACGGTCTGTCCCTGATCTTCCTCATCTTGATCTTCGGGATCGGCGCGCTGATTTTCCTCTACGCCCACGCCTATCTTGGCAACGATGCGCGCGCGCGGCGCTTGAGCGTCATGCTGCTCCTGTTCATGACGGCGATGGCCGGCGCCGTAATGGCGGACGACGTCGTCGTGCTGTTCGTTTTCTGGGAACTCACCAGCCTCGCGTCCTTCTTCCTGGTCGGCTACGACCACGAGAAGCCTGGCGCGCGCAAGGCGGCGCTGCAAGCCCTTCTCGTCACGGGCGGCGGCGGGCTTGCGCTGCTCGCGGGGCTGATCCTGGCGGCGATGGCGGCGGGGACGACGAGCATGTCGGGCATCCTCGACGCTCGCGAAGCCGTGCTCGCCCATCCCGCCGCGATCCCAGCGATGCTGCTGATTATCGCGGGCTGCTTCGCCAAGTCCGCGCAAGTGCCGTTTCACTTCTGGCTGCCCAACGCGATGGCGGCCCCCACGCCGGTCAGCGCCTATCTGCACTCGGCGACGATGGTGAAGCTCGGCGTCTATCTGCTCGCCCGGCTCAACCCGCTCTACCAGACCGAGGCGCTGTGGCAGGACCTGCTGGCCGGCTTTGGCATCGCTACCGCGCTGACCGGCGCCGTGCTCGCCTTTCGCGAGACCGACCTCAAGCGCGTGCTCGCCTACACGACGGTGACGGCGTTGGGCACGCTCGTCATGCTGATCGGCATCGCGCCCGAGTTGTCGATCGTCGCGGCGGTCACTTTTCTGATCGTCCACGCCTTCTACAAGGCGGCGCTCTTCATGGTCGCGGGCATCGTCGACCACGAAACCGGCTCGCGCGACGCGCGCGCACTGCGGGGACTCGCGCGTACCATGCCGTTCACCGCCGCCGCCGCCACGCTCGCCGCGTTCTCGATGGCGGGGCTGCCGCCGTTCGTGGGCTTCGTCGCGAAGGAGCTGATTTACGAGGCGAAGCTCGAGCTCGGGCCGGAGGCCGGGATCATGCTCGCCCTCGGCTTTGTCGTGAACGCCGCCACGGTGGCGATCGCGGGCGTGATGTCGTGGCGCCTGTTCTTCGGTCCGGCCGCCGAGACGCCCGAGCTTCCGCACGATCCCGCGCCCGCGATGCTTACGGGTCCGCTCCTGCTCGCCGCACTGGGCGTGCTCGCGGGCTCGCTGCCGGCCTGGCTCGGCCATGTTTTCGTCGATCCGGCCGCCGCCGCGATCCTTGGCCGCCCGGTCGACGTGACGCTCAAGTTGTGGCACGGCTTCGGCTTGGTGCTGTTCTTGAGCGTGGCGACGGTGGCCACGGGCGTGGGTCTCTATCTGCTGTGGAACCGCATCGTTCCGCGGCTTCGCGCGTCTTCCTTCATCGACGCCTACGGTCCTGCGGCCGGATACGAACGCGCGCTCGCCGCGACGATCGCCATCGCCGCGAACTGCACCCATGCCATCCAGCACGGATCGCTGCGCGGCTACGTCCGCACCCTCTTTCTCGTCTTCGCCGTCGCCACGCTGGCGACCTTGGTGTGGCGCGCGGGCTTCGCTTGGCCGGAATCGGAAGCGCCGCTCGACGCGCGCGCCTTGTTCTTCGCCGCCGCCGTGGCCGGCGCCATCGGTGCCGCGCTCGCGCGCACCGCCATCGCCGCCGTATTGGCGCTGGGCCTGACCGGCTTCGCCATCGCGCTGATCTTCCTTTCGTTCGGCGCGCCCGACGTGGCTTTCACCCAGTTCGCCGTCGAGACTCTGCTGGTCGCCATCCTGGCGGCGGCATTCATGCGTCTCCCGTTGCGCGGGCCCGATACGCGAACCGCGCGCGCCAAGCTCGGCGACGCGGGCGCCGGCGTTCTCGTGGGTCTCGCGGTGGCCGCGACTCTCGGCGCCGTGCTCGCGGGCCCGTTCGACCCCACGCTGGCGCAATGGTTCGGCACGAACGCCGTGCCCGAAGGCCACGGGCGCAACGTCGTGAACGTCATTCTGGTGGACTTCCGCGCCCTCGACACGCTGGGCGAGATCGCGGTCCTGGCCATCGCCGCCTTCGCGGTGGTGGCGCTGCTGCGGCCCGGCAAGACGGCGCGCGAAGGATCCGGACGATGAACGCTTCCACCATCTTGCGCGTGTCGGCGCCGATGCTGCTGTGGCTGCCCGTGGCCGTTTCGCTCTACGTGGTGGTACGCGGCCACAACGAGCCGGGCGGCGGCTTCATCGGTGGATTGCTCGCGGCTGCCGGGGTTCTGTTCTACGCGATCGCGCGCGGCGCGCCGGCGGCGCGCGCCAAGATCCGCCTTTCGCCGGTGTCGATCTGCGCGATCGGATTGGCGATCGCCGCGGGAAGCGGTCTGCCCGCCTTTTTCGAGCCCGGACGGGACTATCTCGCGCATGTCTGGTGGCTCGCCGACATCGGCGTCGTTCCGCCGCTCGGGACGGCGCTCGTCTTCGACTTCGGGGTCTACGTGACGGTGTTCGGCACCGTCTGCGCCCTGTTCTTGGCGCTGGTCGAGGAGAGCGCGTGATGGAAACCGTGTTCGCCCTGTCGATCGGCGCTTTGAGTGGGGTCGCCGTCTACATGTTCCTCGCGCGCGATCTGGCGCGGGTGCTGATCGGCTTCGTGCTGTTCGGCTCGGCGGCCAACCTCGCGATCTTCGCGTCGGGCCGGATCGGCTCGATGGTGCAGCCCATCGTGACGCCGGGCGCCGCGGCGCTGGCCGCGGACGCGGCGAACCCTTTGCCGCAGGCGCTGATTCTCACCGCCATCGTGATCGGCTTCGGGCTTGCCGTCTTCGCCCTCATGTTGATCGTGCGCGGATACGCCGCCTTCTCGGAGATCGACAACGAAGCCATGCGGGAGGCCGAACCGGCCGACGCGGTCGCGCGCGCCGCCGGTACGGCGCCCGAAACGCCGCGCAAGAAGGCGGCATAGGCTCATGCTGATCGCGGCTCCCTTCCTGATCCCTTTGTTCGCGGCGATCGCGACCGCACTGCTGCGCGGCTCGGTGCGCGCCCAGCGCTGGATCGGCGTTCTCGCCTCGGCGGCTTTGCTGGGAGCCGGCCTCGGCTTGACGGTCGAAACCGCCGGCGGCGCCATTCTCGTGGCGCGGATGGGCGGCTGGCCCGCGCCGTTCGGCATCGCGATCGTGATCGACCTGTTCTCGGCGATCATGATTTCGATCGCCGGGCTGATGGCGCTGGCGGTGGCGATCTACGCCCTGGGGCCCGGATCGGGCGTGCGCGACCGCGCGGGCTTCCAGCCCTTGTTCCACGCCCTGATGTTCGGCGTCTGCGGCGCGTTCTGCGCCGGCGACATCTTCAATCTCTATGTCTGGTTCGAGGTGATGCTGATCGCCTCGTTCGGGCTTTTGGTCCTCGACCGCACGCGCGAGCAGATCGACGGCGGGATCCGCTACGTCGTCCTGAACCTGATCGGTACCACGATCTTCCTGCTCGCCGTGGGGCTTTTGTACGGGCAGCTCGGGACGCTGAACTTCGCCGACCTCGCGCGCGTGGCACCGGCGGCCGAGAACCAGGGGCTGCTCGCCGCGATCGGCGTCATGCTGCTGGTGGCGTTCGGCGCCAAGGCGGCGGTCTTTCCGCTGTTCAACTGGCTGCCCGCCGCCTACCACACGGCGTCGATGCCAGTGGCGGCGATCTTCGCCGCGCTCCTGACCAAGGTCGGCGTTTACGCCATCTTGCGCGTGTTCACCCTCGTGTTCGGGCACGACGCGGCGTTCTTTGGTCCGATCTTCGGCGTCGTGGCCGCCGCCACGATGGTCACGGGCGTGTTCGGTGCCGCCACGCATTACGACATCCGGCGCATCCTGTCGTTCCACATCGTCAGCCAGATCGGCTACATGATCGTCGGCGTGGCGCTGATGACGCAAGCGGCCCTGGCCGCCGCGATCCTCTACGTCGTCCACCATATCGTCGTGAAGGCGAACCTGTTCCTGGTCGCGGGCGCGATCCGCCGCTCGACCGGTTCGTTCGCGTTGGCGCGCTGCGGCGGCTTGTGGGCCCGCGCGCCGTTCCTCGCATTGCTCTTCCTGGTACCCGCGATGTCGCTCGCCGGACTGCCGCCTCTGTCCGGCTTCTGGGGGAAGTTCGCGGTGGTCCGTTCCGGATTCGAGGCGGAAGCGTTCTTTCTTGCCGGAACGGCGCTGCTCGTGGGCGTCCTCACGCTCTATTCGATGATCAAAATCTGGAACGAAGCGTTCTGGAAGGCCGCACCCGAGGGCGCGTCAGCCCACGCCTGGACGGTCCGCGAGCGGCTCGCGTTTTACGTGCCCATCACCGGGCTGTCGGCGGTGACGTTGACGATCGGCCTTTGGGTCGAACCTTTCGCGGCGCTCGCGAACACGGCCGCGCAAGGGCTGCTGGATCGCGACGCATATATCGCCGCCGTACTCGGCGGCGCCAGCGCGGTGGCGGAGGCGATCCGATGAAGGACTTTTCGAGATTGGCGCTCGCCTGGATGGGCGTGGCGGCGACTTTTCTTGTCGAACTCGTCAAGTCGACCTTGGCGACGTTGCGCGCCGTGCTGGGCCCGATGGACCGGTTGCGGCCGGCCATCTTGGCGGTGCCGCTGGACGTTCGTTCGCCCGCGGGCGCCGTGCTGTTCGCCGACATGGTCACGCTTACGCCGGGAACCACGAGCATCGACATCTCGGCCGACGGCAAGACCCTCTACGTCCACGCCATCGACGCGCCCGATCGCGAAGCGGCGGTGGCCGCGATGAAGGCTTCGCTGGAATCCCAAGTCAGGAAGGTGCTGCCATGACGTTCCTCGATTTCGCGGCATTTGCGGGGTTGTGCGCGCTCGGTCTGGCGACCGGTGCGGTCGCGTGGCGCCTCATTCATGGGCCGTCGACCGCCGACCGGGTGATCGCCACCGACATGCTCGGGCTGCTCGCGATCTGTCTCGCGGCGTTGATCGCCGTGATCGCCGGCGCGCGCGCCTATCTCGACGTCGCCTTCGGCATCGCGTTGATCGGCTTCTTGGCGGCGGTGTCGTTCGGCGCGCTGCTCGAACGCGCGAGCCTTCGGCGGAGTGCGGGCGAATGATCGCCGTCATCGACATCGTCGCGGGCGGCGCGATCCTCGCCGGCAGCTTCGTCGTGGGCGTGGCGGCGCTCGGTCTGGTGCGCCTCGGCGATCCTTTCATGCGCATGCACGCGGCCACCAAAGCCGGCGTCGTCGGCTCGGGGCTCGTCGTCCTCGGCGCGGCACTGGCCTTGGGCGAACCGGCCGGGTGGGCGATCGGCGTCGCATGCGTGTTGTTCCTCCTCGTCACGTCGCCGATCGCTTCCCACGCGCTCGGCCGCGCGGCCTACGTCTCCGGCGCCCCCATCGCGCCGGAGACGGTGGCCGACGCGCTCTCGGGCGCGCTGCCGCGCAACGTCTTCGACATCTCGCCCGGGCGCACCGCGCGCCCGCGCGGTTCAGATCATCAAGACCCCACCCATCCCCGAACCTCCATCGGAGTGCATGCCATGAGCGCCCTCGAATCCTACCCGCTGCCCTCGGCGGCGGCGTATCCCTCCGCGTCCCCCTTGCGTGCGATTACCGCTTGGCTTGTCGGCGGCGACGGTCAGGCGGCCGCGATCGACGTCGCACTCCGGCTTGCGGGCGGCAACGGCGCCAAACTCATGGGGATCTCGGCGATCGATCCCTCAGCCGGCACACGCAACGAAATGGTGCCGATTGGCGGGCTGGCATGGTCGAAATGGCTGGGCGACCGCCAGCGTCAAGCGCATCGCGAGCGGTCGGCGCAGGCGCTCGCCGAGTTCGAGCGGATTTCGCGGGGACATCGCGTATCGGCGGCGCTGCGCCACGCCGAGGGCGACCTGCGCGCCTTGAGCGCGCACGCCACCGGAAACGATCTTGTGGTGGTTCCCGCGTCGGTCGATCATGTGGGCGGAAAGGCCGACGATGACGCCGAGCTTGCCGCGCAATTCTCGCTCATGGGCGTAGGACCGGTCTTGCGCGTCGCGCGCGCGCCGGAGAACGTGCGTCGCGTGGTCGTGCTCGTGGACGCGGCGGACGCCGGCGGCCGGGCGTCGCAGGCGCTAATCAGAACTGGCATGTGGCGCGAAGCGTCGATCCAGGTGGTGCCCGTCGGCGCGCCCTCCGACGAACTCGCCGTGTCGGTGGGAAGGCAGACCGAGCTGCTTCGCGCCCACGGCTACGCGGCCAAGCAAGCGGAGCCGATCGTCCCGGACGCGGAGCGCGAAGAGATCGAAGTCCGCATCGGCTCGGCGGACGCGGCCGTCCTGACCCGCTTGAGCGGCGCGCGCGGGATCTTCGACGCATTCCGGCTCGACGCGCACGAGTTCGCGGCTGCGCGTTGCGCCCTCGTTCTACTCCCTTGATTGCGGAGGCTAGGCGTTCCAACTTGTCTTCATGACGACGGCGGCCGTGAACGCCAGAAACGCTCTCGAACTCCTGCCCGTCGCGGTCAGACTGCCGCTTTTGGCGGGGTTGATCGTATTCGCGGCGGCGATCGGCACCACGCAGATCGCGTTGACCGTCGAGAACCGCGAGGCCGACCGCCAGACCGAGCGCCTCGCGCGCGTCTATCTCGACGGTTTGGCCGCGTCCATCGGCGACGATGCGGGTCGCGGCGACTGGGCGGCGGTCGAGCGCCGATTCCACGCGGCCTTCGACGCACAAGAGGGCGTGCGGGAGGTCACGCTTCACGTTCTCGATCGCGCGGGCCGGTCGCTGGCGCGCGCGGCCATCGAACGCGGCGCGGCGCCGATTGAAGATTTCAAAAAGATCGGCCGGCCGATCGCCGTCGATCAAGGTGTGGGCACTCTTTGGGCCTCTCGGCCGCTCGGGGGCGATCCGGGTTACGTCCTGGTTGCCGCGCTCGATATCGCACCGATCCTGGACGCGCGCCGGCGGCTTTTCTGGGGCATCGTGGCGTTCGACCTGCTCGTCGCCGCCGCTTGCGCGTTGCTGGCCTATCTCATCTTGCGCCGGATCAATCGGACCACCGACGGGCTGCTCGCGCTGATCCAGGCGGCGGGCCGGGGTGCCACGGCCCGGTTGTCGTCGGCGGCCGTGGCGCGGGCCGACCGCCGTACCGCCCCGATTCTCGCCGCCTACAACGAAATGGTCGACGCGATGGTCGAACGCGAAAGCCTGCGCGAGGAAATCGCCCGGCGCACGCAAACCGCCGCCTTGGGCCGTCTGGCGGCGACGATGGCTCACGAGGTCCGGAATCCGCTGGGCGGGCTGGCGACCGCCGTGGCAACGCTGCGAAAATTCGGGGATAAGCCGGAAGCGCGCACCGAGTCGCTGGACTTTCTGGCCCGCGGGATTGAGACGATCGACGCGATCGTCGCGCGTATTCTCAACTTGCACCGCCCCGAAGACGAGCGGCGTCTGACCCCGGCCGACTTCGAGGATCTGCGGCTCTTGCTCGCGCCCGCGGCGGCGAAGCGGGCGTTGCGTTTGGATTGGCGCGTGGAGCTTCCCGAGCGACTGGCGCTCGGCGCTACGGGAGTCCGCCAGGTTTTGCTCAATCTGCTGCTCAACGCCTGCGCGGCGAGCCCGCCGCAGGGGAAGGTGACGTTCGCGGCGCGGGTCGAGGACGACGCGCTGGTCTGCGAGATCGCCGACGAGGGGCCGGGCATGCAGGACGCGCGCATCCGGCAGTTGGTGGGCGAAGCGGGCGCGCACGCCTCGGGCGCGCGGCTCGGCCTGGACGCGGTGGTCGCCTTGCTGGGCGACCTGGACGGCGCCGCGCACGTCGAACGCGGCCGCGATGGCGGGACGGTCGTCCGTTTGCGGGTTCCGCTCGGATCGGATTGAACATGGCGAATGGCTTGCGGATTTTGCTGATCGAAGACGACGTCACGCTCGGGCCCGCGCTGATGCAGCGGCTGCGCTTGGAAGGCTTCGATCCGGTCCTGGCGACCGACGGGGCGACGGCGCTCGCCGTCGCCAGACGGGAGCCGCCGGACGCGGTGTTGAGCGACATACGCCTGCCCGACATGGACGGCGAAGCCATCTGGCGGCGCATGCTCGATGGCCAAGGTCCGCTGCCGACATGGTTCATGACGGCGCATGGCGACGTCGGGCAGGCCGTACGCCTCGTCAAAGCGGGCGCGCGCGACTATCTGACGAAGCCCGTGGACGTCGACGCGATCGTCGCGGCGCTGGACGCGCTGCGTCCGCCGGCGGCCGCCGACGGTTCCGGGGGTTTCGGCGTCTCTCCGGCGGCGCGCGCGTTCGAGGCCGAACTCGCCAAAGCGGCGAAGTCCGATTTGCCGGTCTTGCTCGCGGGCGAGACAGGCTCGGGTAAGGAAGTGGCGGCCAAGCTCGCGCATCGCCGGTCGTCGCGCGCGGGCGCGCCCTTCGTCGCGATCAATTGCGCCGCGATCCCGGCCGAACTGGCCGAGAGCGTCCTGTTCGGGCACGAGAAGGGCGCGTTCACGGGCGCGCTCGCGCGCCGCGCGGGCGTCGCCGAGGAGGCCGGGCCGGGCACGCTGTTTCTCGACGAGATCGCCGAGCTCGCCCCGCCGCTGCAGGCCAAGCTCTTGCGTCTGGTCGAAGCCAAAGAGTACCGCCCGGTGGGCGCGCGCGGCGATACGCCGTTCCGCGCGCGTCTGATCTGCGCTACGCACGCCGACTTGGCGCAGCGCGTCCGCGACGGCCGCTTCCGGGAGGATCTGTTCTACCGCTTGAACGTCATCGCGTTGACCGTGCCGCCGTTGCGGGCGCGCGGCGAGGATATCGAGCATCTGGCGCGGACGTTCGCGGCCGACGCGGGCCTGCGGGCGGGGCGTCCGCGCGCCGACCTCTCGCCGGAATCGCTCGAAGCTCTGCGCGCGCACGAGTGGCCCGGAAACGTCCGCGAACTGCGCAATCGCGTCGAACGCGCCGTCGCGATGGCCGAGGGCGCGGCACTGGGCGTCGAGGATTTGTTTCCGGAGTCGCGCCTCGATTTCCGTTCCGCGCGCGCCGGCGGCGAGACGGGCGAGGGCGGGCTCGACGCGGCCGCGCAAGCGGCGATCCGCGAACGGGTCGCCGACGCGCTGGTGCGGGCCGGCGGCAACCGCACCGAGGCGGCCAAGCTTCTCGGCGTATCCCGGACCACGATTTGGAAGTACTCGAAGTAACCGCGCGGCGAGGCGAGCCGTGACCCGCGCCGCATCGTACGATGGACCCGAAGAGGTTTCCCGCAAGCGTGGGTCAAGTTTGCGGGAAACGCCGCAGTCAACCCATTGGAATTACGCGATATAGAGGTACCTTGACATGGTAGGGGTCACAGGTTCAATCCCTGTAGCGCCCACCATCCGGCGGCTCTCAAAAATCAGACATTTATGGCTCTTGGAGGCCTCTGGGGTCGCCCCGGGCGCGGATTGTAGAAGCGTTCGATTTCGTCGAACACGTCGGCTCTCGCTTCGTCACGGGTACGATGGACCTTGCGATCCACGCGCTCGATCGTCGGCGACGAGAAGAAGCTTTCCGTCGCGGCCCTCGCCAACCGATGGCGCCCGATGGCTCGATCCCAGAGTTCGCCCGCGCGGCCCATCGATCATTCGATGCCGTGTCGGCCAGCAGCCGTTGGAACGCCTCGCTGCCGTACTGGTTTCCGCCATCCGATTGGCGCACCGCCGATCTCGGGCGGCCGCGTCGCCAGATCGCCATCACGAGCGCGCCCGTGACCAGCTCGCTGATCATGTCAGTGCGCATCGACCAGCCGACGATCCGCCGCGAGAAGAGATCGAGGACGACGACGAGGTGCGGCCGGCCTTCCGCGTCCGGACATCGGTAGAGTCGGCGGTCCACTTGGCGTATGGCCGACCGGCCTGGAAGTCCCGATCGAGGGTTTTCGCCGGTGGTTGCGCCGTCGGCTGGATCCGAGCGCTCGCCAAGAAGCTCGCACGAGTCTCCCGGCGCTCGTGACATGGGACCGTTCGCGGACTTCACCAGACTGTGCCGGGCGGGCGCCCGACCCTATAGTCGGGCCATGCCGCGACCGAAAGCCGAGTCCCACGCCGCCGAGAAGGGCGGCGCCGCCCTGACCACAGCGCTGCAAGTGCTCGAGGCGATCACGGCGAGCGTCGAGCCAATCGCGCTGTTCCCTGTCAGCGCCCATAGGACAGCTTGTGTAGTTTGCGTACCGGTGTGTTTTCGGCTCATCGTCACCATGAAAGGGACGAGGATGAGACCGATGAAACAGACCCCGCCGAACGGCACCGCCGAGCAGCACGTCCGCGAGATCCGCCGCCGGACACGTGAGCAGTTTTCTTCGGAAGAGAAGGTCCGCATCGTGCTGTCGGGCCTGCGCGGCGAACATTCGATCGCCGATCTGTGTCGGCGCGAAGGCATCGCCGAGAGCATGTACTACGCCTGGTCCACGGACTTCCTGGAGGCCGGCAGAAAGCGGCTGTCGGGCGATAGCGAGCGTCAAGCGACGATCTGTCCTACGAGCTGCTCGACGAAGGCCAAAACCGGCTCGCCGTCCTCAATGATCGCTTTGACTACCGTGACGCCGGCAGCGAGACGCGCCGCCCAAACCCGGAGAGTTCGAGCGGAAGGCAAGGTCATGCCCGGTGCCGAAGCGACGCCGTCGCTGACTCGACACTTATCGTTTGGGTCGACCGTGAGGTTAAGCGAATGGGCGGCGACCTTCGAGGCCGGTTGTTGACTTCGAGTATTCGCTCTCTTGGACCGGGCTTTGTCCGGAATTTTTCGCTTTGCGCGGGTCTTTCCCGTCGCCGAGGCCGATTTCTTTAGCTTCACGATCGCCTCCGCGCTCAGTTGATAACCGTGTTGGAAGGAATGGGCGTAGCCGGCGCGATGACGGCGATGAGCCGCTCGAGCATGCGAAGATTCAGGCGGCCCTTGCGGGCATGACCGCGCAGTTTTGCGACGACGCGCGGATCAATCTCGGGAATCTCGGCGCTCCGGATTCCAAGCGTCGCAGCGCGCCGTTGGACGGCTTGCTGAAGAAGATCGGAAACATGCGTCTCGCGAATGCTTTCGAGCCGAATGATCCGAAGGCGGCTACGCAAAGGCCCCGGGATTTGGTCCAAGTTGTTCGCCGAGAATCCAAACGTGAACCGCGAGAGATCTATCGTGAGGCCAAGACCTTCATCGTGCCAAGCCGAGCGCGATCCCGCTTCCAGCCAGGAGAGGAGCGTATCCGCTACGACACCATTCCATTGGCTGCCACCGGCCTTATCGAGCTCCGTCAAAATCAGAAACGGATTGGCGATGCCAAGCCGGCGCGCGACCATCGCGGGATAGCTAGGCGTCCGGCTCGACCATCCGCGCGAAGTCCCGCGCAAAGTCCGGGAGTCGGCCGAGCCCGCCAACTCGAACTCCACAAATGGGCGGCCGGAGAGCGTGCATGCGCGCCGCCAGAGCGAATCTTTGCCAATCCCCGGCGGCCCGACGAGCAGCACAGCGGGCGCTACACGAGCCCCGCCATCCATCACAGCTTCGACGACGGCCGGAATGGCCTGTTCAAGATGAGGAAACTCGAGCTTTAGCGCGCGCCCGACAATCTCGGGCGAGATCATGCTGTGCCAAAGGGCGATCGGCGCGCCCAAGATTCTATACGGCTTGAGGTCGCTATCCGTATCCAACTCTGCGAGAAGGCTGGGGCAAAGCACCATGAGGCGTCGCTGATCGCTGGGCCCCAGCGCATCGGCGACAAGTGCCTTCTCTGTATTCAGCAGCGATGCGACGCGCGAGAAATGCCGGCCGAGATCGGCCGCTTTATCGATCGGCTCGGAATTCATCAGGCATTTGCGCCAGTAACTGGCTGCGGCGCGGCGCTCCCGAGTCACCAAGGGAAACGGCAGCGGCCCCAAGAGCAAGGCGAGAAGGGCGGCGACCGGGATGGGCGAGTGGCGCAGCGCCGAAAGATACCAAAGAGAGCCTTGGACATCTTCGTCGAGGTTGGCGGCTCGAGCTGCCAGCGCCAGCTCGGTCAGAGACCATTCGTCCAGTTTCTTTGCGGATTTGAAGGCGGATCTCTTCTGAATCGCCGGCCAAACTTCGAGCAAGTAGCGCCAGATTATGTCGGGATCATAGGTTTGAAACCGCCCCAAAGGTGTCGTCCGCCAAAGCTCCTGCGCTTGCAGGTCTTCGAGAGGAACATCGTCGCGGGCGAAGGGGCGCTTGCGGTAGGGCATGAGCGACTATATATACAACAAAGATGTATTTGTCAATCCCTTTCTGCCACCCCATCGACCGGGATAGTCTCTCACCATGGCTAAGTTCGATCGTGAGTCGCTCTACAATTGGAGGGTCAAGCACAACTTGACCCAAGAGCAGGCTGCGCGCGTCGTTGGCGTCAGTGCCGGTGCGTGGCGGAATTGGGAGCAAGGTCTTCGGAATATCTCTCCGCCGACCGCCATGCTGATTCAAAAATTGAAGCCGTCGGATCTTCCGTCCGATCGCGGCTCGGGCGGCAAGCGCCCGATCGGCGTCAGGGCGCGCAAGCCGGGCAAAAAGGCAGGTTCTGAAGAGTAAAGGTCGCCCAAGTGGTTGTTACGCGTTCCTTAGACAATACTCGGCGGATCGGCCCAAAAAGGGACTAAGTAGACTTGGGGGCACGCCGCTTCAGCGTTCTAGTTTCTCCGTATCAACCACTGGTCGGACCACTCGTTGGGGGCCGATCAGGTCCCGCGCGGGTTCGCTGTCGGGCGGCGAACGCCAGCAACTCGCTTTCGCGCGCGCGCTGATGGCGCGGCCCAAGCTGATGGTGCTCGACGAACCGACGGCAGCACTTTCGCCGGCATTGGTCGCCCAAACGTTCGCCGCGATCGCGCGGCTTCCGTCCTTAGGCGTGGCCGTTTTGGTGGTGGAACAACGCGCGCGCCAAGCGCTCGCCGTCAGCGCGCGAGGTTGCATTCTGGACGGCGGCAAGGTGGCACTCGAAGGCCCGGCCGCGACGCTGCTCTCGGACGAGAAAGCCGCCCGGCTCTATCTCGGCCAGGGGCATTGAGGGGCGATTGTAGACCGATTGCCGCCCGTTTTTGGGTAGGCAGTCCAATTCTGATCGGCCTACGGCTCGCCGACGATCTTGTGGATGTGTTCCTCGAGAAGACGAAGAGCGTCGAGCTTTTCGGCGTCGTAGCGATGGCGGTCGTAGACCGCCTGCATTCGCGGCATCGCATGCGAAAGGACTCGCTCGGCGATATCGGCGCTCACCCCGGCACGAGACATCAGAGTTCGCGCGGTTCGTCGAAGATCGTGAATGTGCCACTCGGGCATTGGGCCGGTACCACGCTCGTCTCGAATCGCCGCGATGGCTTTATCGAGGGCCTTCTTCTGCGCGCTCCAGCCTTGAAACGGAGATGTACCCCCGCCGCGAGCCCAGAAAACGAACTCGGCGTTCTTCGGCGGCCTGCCCAAGTGGCTGGCGATGATGCGCTGTGCCCGTGGAGCGAAGGGAACGACATTCTCCTTTCTGGTTTTCGTGCGGGATGCCGGAATGATCGCGACCATGCCGCGGAGCTCTTCGGCCCGAAGTTCCGCTATCTCGCTTCGCCGCTGTGCCGAGTATAGCAAGACCCTGAGAATATCCGCGTAGACTGGATGCACGCGAGGAAGCGCTCGCCAGAGATCCCGCAACTCGTCGTCCGAGAGGATACGGTCACGCTCGATGTCCTTCGCCTTCACGCGGTTCATGCCGGGGCGAATGGGGCTGGTAAAATCCCCATCGACTCGGGTCGCGTACCAGTTAAGGGCCTTTCTCAAATAGGCGAGGATGGTGTCGGCGCGGCGGGGTGAAGTCGCCGCCGCTACTTTGTCGCAGATTGTCACGATGTCGCTCCGACTAATCGACGCGACGGCGCGGCGCCCGATGGCCGGTCGGACGTAGTGGTCGAAGGCACTGACGATCTCGCTCTTGGTTCGAAGTTTCTTCGCTTCGACATAGATCGACAAAAACTGGTCGAGCATTCGATCCATTGTTTGAGCGCCGTGTGCCGCTTGCCGGGCTTTCTCCTTCTCGCCAAGCGGGTCGCGATTGTCGGCGACTTCGCCGGCGCGTTTCTGAGCAATACGGCGAGCCTCCTCGACGGTCAGCGACCCGAACAAGCCGATCCCAAGCCAGCGGCGGGCGCCGGTGTTGCGGTCACGGTATCGAAAGCCAAAAGTGACTTTGCCCGACGGAAGGCGCCGGGCCACAAATCCACGGACGGAGTCGTCCGCGATGATTCGCCCGGGGCGCAGCGCATCGATCTTACGTTTTGAAATCCCTTTGACGACCATGGCGTGTCTCCGTGCACCCACTATGCACCACGATGAAAGGAATACAAAGTAATCGAAGCGAACAAATAGGAAGCCAAGAAGTTTGGTTATCGATATGAAATGTCAATATAATTCCTGGGCGACACTGGAAACAGCGGACTTTCCAACATCATATAGCATCAGACTACGGATCTGGAGGTTAGGGGTTCGAATCCCTTCGGCCGCGCCATTTTTTTCAAAAGCTTATCGGTTGTTTGACGCGCCGAAGCTGCCCGCAGGTGAGTTGGGAGTTCGCGGCGAAAACCGGGTGCAGGCATGGCGAAGTTAGTGTTCGGGATGAATCAGTCGCTGGACGGCTACGTCGACCTCACGGGATCCGCGCCGAGCCCTACGCTATTCCGACACTTCATCGCGGAAGCTCGGACACAAGTGGGCAGCGTATACGGTCGCCGAATGTACGAGACCATGCGCTATTGGGACGAAGATCGTCCCGAATGGGACACGGACCGACATGCATTTGCGGCGGCGTGGCGACGCCAGACGAAATGGGTCGTCTCGCGGACCCTGACCTCGGTCGGCCCAAACGCTATGCTCGTCGAAGGCGACCTCGAGCGCGCGATCCGCAAATTGAAGACCGAGCGCGCCGGGGAGATCGAAGTCGCCGGCCCGGACTTGGCGCGAAGCCTCTCCGAACTTGGTATGATAGACGAGTATCGAATCTACCTTCACCCGGTCGTGCTCGGCCACGGCAAACCATTTTTCGCCGGGCCTCGACCGCCGCTCCGTTTCGTTGCCTGCGAACAGATCGACGGGAACGCAATCAAATTGACCTACGTCCCCGCCTAGTCGCGCCTCGCGCCGTCGAGATCGAAAGCGGTCGTTTTTCTCGGCGACTCGGGAAGTGTGGCGCGTCTCACCCCACCTTCTTCCCGCGCACGTATTTGTTCACGATGGTGTCGTCGCCGGGCCAGAATTCGGGGGCGACATGCGTGAGCTGGGCGAGCGCGCACAGCCATTTGCCGTTCTCGCGGATATACGTATCGGTGTAGCAGGTCATGCCGGTGGTTTCCTTGCCGCCCGCGAACTCCGTCCATTTGTTCGTCGCGGCCACCAGCGCCGTATCGCCGAACACGGCGATGCGCTCGGCGCGCGTGTCCCAATAGATCACCCGGTCGGGGTCGAAGCCCGTCGCCCAGTTGACCAGATAGGGCGCGCGGGCGACGCGCTTGCCGCTCGGCGACACGTATTCGAAGCGCGCATGGAGAATCGAATCGTGCGAGGGCACGTCGTTGGTGACGTAGTTGTGGATGAACTTGGCGTTCAGCGCGCGCAATTCGGGCAGCGGATCGTCGTGCATGGTTTTTCCTTTCGTCGAGACGGCGAGGCATACGCGCGGCCGCGCGGACGGACAAGCTCGAACCCCTCATCCGACGCGCAAACGCGGCTCATGCGTCAGCGTGAATTGACGCTCGCCTCCCAGGCGGGCGGCACGAAGTCGCGCGCCACGCGGCACTCGCCGGGGAATTTGGCGCGCAGTTGCTCGCACGCCGCGGCGAAATCCGCCGCTGACGGCTTGGCCCCACCGCGCGCCCATTGCGCGAGCAGCGCGATCGCCGCCGGATACAGCGGGCTCGCCATTTTCGAATGCGCGGATTCGTCGACGAAGAATTGCGCGAGCCGCGCGCCGTTGCCCGCGTTCGCGAGCGTGCGCGCATAGGCGTTTTGGTGCGCGACGAAGGCGGTCTCGTCGCGGATGGCGTGGATCGTCAGCACCGGGATTTCGACGCGGCCCGTGAGATCGGCATCCGCCGCTAGGGCGGCGCGCGCGGCCGCGTCGGGCGTCACGCGGGCGATGCGCGCGTTGAGCCCCGCGTCGTCCGACGTGCCCGTGTAGCGCACGTTCGCGTTGCCGAAGGCGCTGGCCCCGCCCGTCACGTGATCGGCGATGTTGCGGAACACGTTGGTCGCCCAGGCCATGTGGCCGAGGATCGCGGTCTCGGGAATCCGGCTGGCGGCGGCGAGATCGGCGGCGGCGCGCGCCTGTTCGGGCGTGCGCGACGGCGCGCCGATGCCCGTGCACTCGCGCACGCGCCGGTCGAGCTCGGCGCGCGCCATCGTCGCCCCCGGTGCGAGGCCGAGCGTGACGAGATATGGCGGCTCGTCCTTGGCCGGATGCGTGCCGCAAATCGCCTGGAACGCCAGGCGCAGATCGACGCGCATGTCGTAGGCGCGCGTGCCGCCGGCCAGCACGCCCGCCGACAGGAACGCCGCGTCGTACGGGCGTCGGCCGTCGGCACCCGGCGCGTTGCGCCGTTCGATCAAAGCGGCGGTCACGGCCGCCCCCCAGGACTGACCGTGCGCGATGGTGAAATTCGGTCGGCCGAAGCGCGCGACATAGGCCTGGCGCGCGGCTTCGGTGTCGTCGACCCCCATCTGGACGCCGAACCCGCCCCGGCGGCGCGACGAGGAAATCCACGCCCAGCCTTCGGCGAGGAATTCCGAAAAGCGCCTGATGTCTTCGTCGGTGGTCGTGGCACTCACGGGCCCGAGGCGCGGGCCGCCGAAGGTGTGCACGATCAAGCCGCCATGGCCGTTCGCCGGGCGTGCCGCCAGCAAATGCGCGCCGTTCGCGTCGCGCGCCCGGAAGCATTCGACGCCGGACGGCAGGTCTTGCGGGCAGGGCGCGGGTTCGAAGGCGCGCGCCGCCTCGGGCCAAAATGCGGCCAACGCGAGTGCGAGCATCGCGGCGATTCGGAACGTCTTCTTGCCGCCGGATTGGTCGAGCATGTGGCCGCCTCCCTGTTTCCCTCCGGCATAGCCGTGCGCGCGCGCCCGGACAAGGGGCGGAAGCCGGGTGCCCGCACTCGGCAAATCCTGCGGCGTCTGTTAGGATGCGAATCGCCCTCCGGTGGCGCGGCTTGTCGCGCCGGCGTATCGGCGCCGACCGGAGAACGCCCATGCGTATTCGCGACGATTTCCAGTCGCTCACCGGCAAGGAAAAAGCCTCGATCCTGCTGCTGTCGCTGGGCGAGGACGTCGCCTCCAAGCTGTTCGCGCTGATGACCGACGAGGAGATCAAGGAGATCTCCCAGTCGATGGCCGGTCTGGGCAACGTCAATTCGTCGATCATCGAGCGGCTGATCGTCGAATTCGCCGACCGCATTTCCTCGACCGGCGCGCTGATCGGCTCGTTCGATTCCACCGAGCGTCTGCTCGGCAAGATCCTCGACAAAAACCGCATGGCGGGGATCATGGACGACATCCGCGGCCCCGCCGGCCGCACGATGTGGGACAAGCTCGCCAATGTCGGCGAGAGCGTGCTCGCCCATTACCTCAAGAACGAATACCCGCAGACCGTCGCGGTGATCCTGTCGAAGATCCGCTCCGACCAATCCTCGCGCGTGCTCGGCACGCTGCCCGAAGCCTTCGCGATGGAGGTCATCATGCGCATGCTGCGCATGGAGACCGTCCAGAAGGAAGTGCTCGACGACGTCGAGCGCGTGCTGCGCAACGAGTTCATGACCAACCTGTCCAAGACCAGCCGCAAGGACAATCACGAGCTGATGGCCGAGATCTTCAATTCGCTGGAGCGGCAGACCGAGGCGCGCTTCACCACGGCGCTGGAGGAGCGCAACCGCGAATCGGCGGAGAAGATCAAGGCGCTGATGTTCAAGTTCGAGGATTTGGGCCGGCTCGATCCCGGCGGCGTGCAGACGCTGCTGCGCGCGGTCGACAAGTCCAAGCTCGCCATCGCGCTCAAGGGCGCGAACGAGACGCTGCGCGATCTGTTCTTCTCCAACATGTCCGAGCGCGCGGGCAAGATGCTGCGCGAGGAGATCGAAGCGCTCGGCCCCGTGCGCGGCAAGGACGTGGCCGAAGCGCAGACCGCGATGGTCAACACCGCCAAGGAACTCGCCGCCAAGGACGAGATCGTCCTGTCGAAGGGCGGTGCGGGCGGTGCGGACGATCTGATCTATTGATCGCCCGGCCCTGCGCAAGTCGAGTCATCCTAAGCTTCGCAAGAGACCCCGCGCCAGGATGTCCGTGGCGCGCTCCACGATCGCGGGCGAATCGTAGATGTCGGTCTGGCCTTGCGAATCGATCCATTCGAGGGATTTCTCCCCCGGCAGTTTCGCGAAGAACGCTTCCGCCCAATGCGGCGACAGCGCGTTTCGCGAATGCACCATGACGACCGGCTGGGTCAGGCGCGCGGCGGCGGCTTGCGCGTCGAAGGGCAGGAAATGCTCGCGCGACATGACGGCGAAACGATTGACGTAGTTCGGATGCGCCGCGCGGCTCGTGTAGTAGTCGACCGTGTCGCTCGTCCGCATCGCCGCGTCGCCTTCGGCGGCGGCCGCCGGGATGGTCTCGACGATCCCCGTCGTCTCGTAGCGGCGCCGTGCCTCTTCGCCTTGGGCGATCAGGACGTCGAAAGCCGCCGGGTCCTTCGCGCGTAGGGCGGCCGGATCGCGAAAATAGCCCGCGACCAGCCCCAGCGCTTTGACGCGCGCGTTCCCGGCCGCGGCATGGGCGGCGTAGCCGCACCCCAGACAGATCGCCGCGGCGCCCAAACGCAAGGGGTCCAGTCCGCCGCGTGCCGCCAGCATGTCCAAGCCCGCGCGCAGATCCGCCACCTTGCGCCGCCAGTCCTCGAGTTGTCGCGGTGCGCCGCCGCTCTGCCCGAAGCCGCGATGGTCCAGGGAAAGTGCGGCAAGGCCACGGCGCGCCAACGCGGCGGCGTAAACGCCGGTGACCTGTTCCTTAACGCTAGTCATCGGCCCGGCGACGACGACTGCCGGATGCGGCCCCGGGCCGCCGGGAAGATGGAGGTCGGCGGCGATGCGCTCGCCCTCCACCTCGAACGCGACGCGCTCGACGCCCATGCCGCTAGGATTTGCGCTGATCGAAGATGAACGCCGCGTTCGTGCCGCCGGATCGGCCGATGGCGATGGCGATATTGAGATGCGCGATGCCTTCGAGATAGCGGGCGAGGGGCAGTGGCCCGACGATCGCCGGCGCCAACCCCAGACTGGCGGCGAACGCGGCCACCGTCGCGCACGCCGTCTCGTCGTCGCCCGCGACGAAGGCGGTGACCCGGCGGCCCGCGCGATCCAATCCTTCGCGCGTCATGATGTCCGCGAACACCGTGTTGAACGCTTTGACCACGCGCGCGCGCGGCAGCAGTGCGGCGATCGTCTGGGCGCCGGAATTCCCTTCGCCGAGCGCAAGCGGCGACCAGTCGGCCTGCAGTGGATTTGTCGCATCGACGACGATTTTCCCGGCGAGACCGGTGGCGACCGGCGGCAGCATCTCCGCGCAAGCCGTGAATGGAACCGCGAGCACGACAAGATCGGCGTCCGCGATCGCCGCGGACAGTTCCGCCGCCGGGAACTCTTCGGGTCCCTTGGCGGTACGCACGCCGTAAATGACGTCGTGACCCGCTTGCCGCGCCAGCATCCCCAGTTTGGTTCCGACGTTTCCCGCGCCGGCGATCGCAATTCGCATCCGCTTGCCTCCCTCGTTTCGCCGGCACTATGATCGCTCCCGGTATCCGATTTCAACTAGGTACCCAGAGGTGACTTTGATCAAGCCGGATGCGTTCGCGCGCGTGGCCGAGAAATGGTCGGCGCTGGCGCTTGTGGCCTTGGCGGCGGGGCCGCTGCGTTTCAACGCGCTCAAGCGGCGGCTCGACGGCGTGTCCCAGAAGATGCTGACGCGGACCTTGCGGCAATTGGAGCGCGATGGGCTCGTCCATCGCAAGGTCGTGGACGAGCGCCCGTTGCGCGTCGAGTACGCTCTGCTGCGCTCGGGCCGGAGGCTGCTGCCGATCCTCGTCGCGCTCAAGAAATGGGCGGAGACGCATTTGTTCGAAATCGGAGATGCGAACGCCGGGTTCGACGAACGAGCGGCCAAGCCGGAGCGGGCCGCGTCGAAGTGACGCAAGTCGGTGTCCCTGGCGCGCGTCTTCCAGCCGGCGCCGATTCGGGCGGAGGGCGAAGGATGCGCATCGAAGAAGGCGGGCTGGACGACGCGCGGGTGGTCGCGCTGCTGACCATCCACGTGACGCGCGCGCGCGACGTGACGCCCGCGGGCAGTTCGCACGCGCTCGATTTGTCGGGGCTGAAGCATCCCTCCATCCGCTTCTGGACGATCTGGGACGCGGAAGCGCCGCTCGGCACGGCCGCGCTCAAGCGTCTGGACGCCGCGCATGGCGAGATCAAGTCCATGCACGTGGCCGAAGCGGCGCGGCGCCGAGGGGCGGGTTCGGCGATCCTGCGCCACGTTCTGGCGCAAGCCAAAGCGATGGGGCTCGCGCGCGCGAGCTTGGAGACCGGCTCGTTCGGGTATTTCGCGCCGGCGCGCGCGCTCTACGCCAAACACGGTTTCGTCGAATGCGGCCCGTTCGACGGCTACGCGCCCGATCCCAACAGTACGTTCATGACCCGCGAATTGTAGTCCTCACGCCACCGCGCGCGCCGCGTCGCGCACTTGCCGGGCGGAGATTTCGGCGGCCTGGGTCGCCTCGGCGATGCGCCCGATATTCTTGGCGATGTTGTCGACGGCACCCGAGGCCATCTGCATGTTGCTCGACATTTCGCGCGCGACCGCGCTCTGTTCCTCCACCGCGCTCGCGGTGTTGGCGACGTATTCCTTGACGGTCTCCAGCGCCTTGCGGATCGCGTCGAGCGCCGCGACCACTTCGCGGCTGATCGACTGGATGCCGTCGATTTCGCGCGAGATCTTGTCGGTCGCTTCGGCGGCTTGGCGCGCGAGGTTCTTGACCTCGCCGGCGACGACGGCGAAGCCCTTGCCCGCGTCGCCCGCGCGCGCCGATTCGATCGTGGCGTTGAGGGCCAGCAGATTGATTTGGCCCGCGATGTTCTGGATCGCCTCGACGATCCCGCCCATCGCTTCGGCAGCTTTGGCCAGGCGCTGCGTGGCCTGGTCGGCGGCGATCACGCGTTCGTAGGCGCCGTCGCTCTCGTTCTTCGACTTGACCATGCTTTGGGCGATCTCGCGCACCGAGGCGTCGAGCTCCTCGGCACCCGCGGCCACCGCCTGCACGTTGGTCGAGGTCTGCTGCGAGGCGGCCGCCGCGGCGCTCGATTCCGCGTTGGCCGATTCGATGGCGCGATCGACCGCGCCGAGATTCTCGGCGATGACGCCGCGCGCCGTCTCGGCCGCGAGCCGCGCCTTGGTCTGGGCGGTCGTGTCGGCGGCGTATTTCACGACCTTGAACGGTTTTCCCGCCATGTCGCGGATCGGATTGTAGGACGCCTGGATCCAGATCTCGCGCCCGCCTTTGCCCACGCGCTTGAATTCGCCCGACTTGAATTCGCCGCGCGCCAGCGACGCCCAGAACTCCCGATACGCGGCCGATGCGGCCACGCCGGGCTCGGCGAACATCGAGTGATGTTTGCCGACGACTTCGGCGCGCGCATAACCCATCGCCGCCAGGAAATTGTCGTTGGCGTCGCGGATCGTGCCGTCGAGGTCGAACTCGATCACCGCTTGCGAGCGGCGGATGGCGGCGATCTGGCCTTCGAAATCGGCGTCGTGGAGTTTGCGCGCGGTCACGTCGGACGCGTATTTGACGACCTTGTAGACCTTGGCGTCGGACCCGATCAGCGGGTTGTAGCTCGCTTGGATCCAGATATCGGCGCCGTCTTTGCGCCGGCGGCGATATTCGCCTTGCGCGAACTCGCCGGCGGCGAGCTTGGCCCAGAACGCCTTGTAGGCGGGTGCCGCGGCATCGGCCGGATCGACGAAGATCCGGTGATGCTTGCCGACGATTTCCGCGCGCGCATACCCCAGCGCCGCCAGGAAATTGGCGTTGGCGTCCAGGATCGTGCCGTCGGGCGCGAACTCGATCGTGGCTTGGGATTTGTCGAGGGCGGCGAGCTTGTCTTGGCGCTCGCGAACGGCGGAACCGGCGAAGATCGACAGCATGGAGGGACTCCGGACGAAGGTCGTTACGCGCCGTCCCCCCGGCCGGCGCGATCGCGGCCTTTATACATGATCGGCTCGGGCGTCGCGGCCCCAATCCGGCCGGACCGCGAGGTCTTTGCGTCCGCACGCGCGGCAGTAGAGCGCACCCGCCCCCGCCACATGCGCGACCGGCGTCGCCGCGCCGAGCTTGGCGGCGACCAAGCCGGTGGGCACGCCGCCCTCATGGCCGCAGCGCCGGCAGCGACACACCAAGTCGATACCGGCGGCGAGAAGGTCGGCGAGCGTCACGCGCGGGTCGTTCGGCGCCATCGGCCGGATTATCCACAAGCGCGGTTCGGACTCCATGTCCAAGCGCGTTTGCGCTATACTCCGAGCGTCGAGGATCGCCGCCGATCGCGGTCCTGGCCGGCGGTTTGCGACCGCCCGTGCGGCGGGTCCCTTGCGACGCTCCGCCGATGAGGGGCAAGGGATTCGATCCCGCTTCCGGGGTCGGTTTGGGTCTAACGGGGAGGCGTCCGAAAAAGACATGACTCCACCGAAGGCGCACTGACGACCGGTCTTTTCGCCGGTTCCGAATTCGACGCCCGAAAACGGGCATCTACGCGAGGCCTGGCGTCGGCGCGATGCCGCTGGCGCGTGCCCGCGTGCGATGTTCCTCCGATCGCGGAGAATTCCGGAACCCGATCAGTGATCGGCCGTCCATAACAGCCGCCCCGTCGCCCGGATGGCCCGACACGCCGCCGGATCCGGCGGGACCGGCGAAGGAGACGGTCCCGCTCGCCCCGTCGGCAGACGCGACGGCGTGGGACCGCGACGGACGCCGAACGTCGTTCGATCGGCGGTTCGATCGGCTCGCGGAAAGCCTCGCTTCGGCGACACGCGCCGCGTCCGGATCGAACCGTCCCCGCAAGGGGCAATGTCCCGCAAAGGGGTGGCGCGCGAACGAGGATCGGCATGACCAAGCCCGGGTCTCGAAGTCCCGGGCGGGCGGGATCGGCGGGATCGACAAGGCCCCGCCGCGCCCCCGAAACGAAAAGGGCCCCGCCAATGCCCGCGCGAACCCGACGGTTCGCCGGGGGGCGGGGCCCGCGTTTTCGGGGCGAATTTTGCCTGCCGGCCGCCCTTGTGCTATAAAGTCACTGCCGGGCGAGAAACGCCTCGCGACGAAGGAGTGAGAATCATGATCAGCGATATCGGGTCGTTCCGAAATCTCAGTCTCGATTACGTGGCGGGCATGCTCGCCATGATCAAGAACGACCAGCCGTGGACCCCGCGCTCGTTCTTCGATCC
>JAMNXK010000101.1 GCA_023653245.1 Tagaea sp. | reverse complement strand
GTGATCGACCGCAAGGGCCGCCTGATGGCCGATCCGAAAATCTCGGCCCCCGGCCTGATCGACCCGGACGATCCGGACGACGAATTGGCGGAGGATCTGGCCGAAGCGGTGCGTGGCGCGGTGGCCAAGCAGCCCGACAAAGCGCCCGATCAAGCCATCGCCGAGGCGGCACGGCGTGCCGCGCGCAAGCTGGTGAGCCAGCGCCTGGGCAAGAAGCCCGCGGTCGACGTGCATGTCGTGAGGATATAGAGCGGCTTTTGCCGGGCCTGCGGCCCGATGTTTCTTTGCGAGGTCCTCGGGTCAAGCCCGAGGACGACGGCTTTATGTTTTTAGGGTCGTCATCCTCGGGCGCCCGAAGGGCGACCCGAGGATCTCGAAACGATAGGTCGCGCCGAAGGCGCGCCTTACGCCTCTTCCTTCTTGGCCTTCTTCGCCTTCTTGGCGGGCTTGGCGTCCGCGTCGGCCGACGCTTCGGCGGCGGGCGCCGCGTCGGCCGCAGGCGCTTCGGCGGGTGCGGCTTCGGCGGCCGGCGCTTCCTCGGCCGTCTCGGCGCGCTTGGGCGCCTTGCCTTCGGCCTGTTGCTTCGCCTCTTCCTCGGACTGCGCCACGTTGACCGTGATGGTCACGATCACTTCGGGATGCAAAGCCAGGCGGGTTTTGACCATGCCCAGCGCCTTGATCGGCTGGTCGAGCAGAACCTGGCGGCGGTCGACGGTGACGCCGGCCTTGGTCACGGCCTCGGCCACGTCGCGGGTGGCGACCGAGCCGTAGAGCTGGCCGGTTTCGCCCGCCGAGCGGATCACGATCACGGCGAATTCGCCGCCCATCTTGTCGGCGACGGCTTGCGCCTCGCCCTTCAAGGTCAGGTTCTGCGCCTCGAGCTGCGCGCGCTGCTTGTCGAAGTAGTCGCGGTTCGCCTTGGTGGCGCGCAGCGCCTTCTTCTGCGGCAGCAGGAAGTTGCGGGCGTAGCCCGGCTTCACCTTCACCACGTCGCCCATCTGGCCGAGCGATTCGATGCGTTGGAGCAGAATGACGTCCATCTGCGACATGTGTGTCTCCTTTACTCTTGGGTTCCGGTCTTGGCGCGGCCCAAAGCGCGCGCCTTGAAGTTGGACAAAGGCTCGATCAGGCCGAGGATCGCGATCACCGCGATGGGCCAGCCGAAAACGATCACCGCGCCGTAGCTCGCCCCCAGCGCCAGGCCGCGCCATTGCAGCTTGGCGACCAGCGCGTGCAGCACGCCGAAGCCGGCGAGCGCGTAGACGGCGACGAACATGACGATCATGTTGCGCGACACGAAGCCGCCCAAACCCGACAGCATCGAGCCGATCGCGAAGATCGCCACCAGACCCAGCAGCGCCGCCGGCAGGTCGAGATCCACGATCGAGGGCGAGGGGCGCTGGGGCTTGGCGAAACGCGAGATCAGGCCTTGCGCGAGGGCCGCGTTGGCCACGGTCATGAACAGCCACGACACGCCCACGATGCCCGGGAACACGCGCGCGATGCTTTCGGCGAAGGGTTCGAGGCGGGCGGGATCCAAGCCCGGCGCGCGGATTTCCTGGAACGCCGCCACGATGAAGCGCGACAACGCGCCTTCCAGCCCGCCCGCAGCGCCCGAAAACGCGAAGATCACGCCCGCGAACAAGGCGGCCACCATGCCGACCAGCAGCAACAGGATGTTGCCGAGCGGGTAGTATTCGATCCCGCCGTCTTGGGCCGGGCGCCAGAGCAGCGCTTGGCGCGCCACAACGAAAGCGGGGGCGGCGTTGGCGAGCAGATAGGCGACGGCGAAGACGAACCCGCCGCCCGCGAAGGCCGCGATCGTGCCCACGGCCGCGGCCGTCGCGGCCGCCGACATGCCCAGCCACAGCCCGGCCGCGAACAGCGGCAGCTGCGCGAAATAGGCGAGCAGGAAGGCCGCGGGCGAGCCCGTCAGCAGCGAGGTGTGCAAGACCGCGCTCAGCGCGCCCAGGCCACCCGCAAGGAGCAGGAATTGGGGGTTCATGATGCCGGCGGGGAAGGGGACGGCGCTTTGGCGGCGCCGTCCCGTCCTCGGTTCCGTTCCTAGCTCAGCAGATACGGCAGCAGGCCCAGGAAGCGCGCGCGCTTGATCGCCTTGGCGAGTTCGCGCTGCTTGGGGGCCGACACGGCCGTGATGCGCGCCGGGACGATCTTGCCGCGCTCGGACACGTAGCGCTGCAGAAGCCGCACGTCCTTGTAGTCGATCTTCGGCGCGTTGGGGCCGGAGAACGGGCAGGATTTGCGGCGGCGGAAAAACGGACGACGGCCGCCGAAGGAGCCGCCACCGCCGCTCTTTTCGCCGCCCGCGGATTCGTTGCTGGGTCCGGTCATGTCAGTTCACTCCCGTGAGGGGGGCGGCGGGCGCGTCGCCGCCGTCGAAATCGCGCCGGCGCGGACGGTCGCCGCGATCGCCGCGCGGGCCGCCGAAGCCGCCGCCGAAGCCGCGATCGTCGCGGTCGCCGCGATCCTCGCGCTTCTGCATCATCGCCGTCGGGGCGTCGTCGATCCCTTCGACGCGCACGGACAAGAAGCGCAGCACGTCTTCGTTGATGCGCAGCTGGCGCTCGATTTCGGCCAGTGCGGCACCCGAGCATTCCAGCCCGAGATAGACGTAGTGGCCCTTGCGGTTCTTCTTCATGCGATAGGTGAGCGAGCGCAGGCCCCAATACTCGCGCTTCTTCACCTCGCCGCCCAATCCCTTGAGCGTCTCGGTCATTTGATCGGCCAGCGCATCGACTTGGGCTTGCGCCAAGTCCTGACGCGCGATGACCACGTTCTCGTAGAACGCCATCGTCGGCGACTCCCTCATGGTTCGCGGGCCAAAGCCGTCCCGTTGGGGAGCGGCCCGGCCCTCAGCCCCGGCCTCGAACCGCCTTTAGGTCCGCCGGAGGGGGCAAGGAGGACGGCGGGGATATGGCCCCCACCGCCGTTGAAGGCCGGGCTTATAGGGGGTTTTCCCCCAGGAGGCAAGGGGTGGTGGCGTGTCTACTGCGCCAAAACCTTCAGCGCCGTTTCCGGCTCGAACTCGTCCGAGATCACGGTTTCGAGGTCGAAGGGGCAGGTCTTGGAAGGGTCGGCCGCGATGCCTCGGTCCTTGAGGAACCCCAACGCATTGCGACGGCCGAACTTCCAAGCCCGCTCCAGATCGACGGCTTGCCCCATGCTCGGCTTGAAGGCGATGGCGGCTTGGGCTTGGAAGCCGTCGGCCTCGCCCAGCCAATGATTTCGGGCCTCCGAATTCGGCATGTAGGCAAGCTTCATCAGATGCTCGAACAGCCGGATCAATTGGCTTTCGACCTCGCGGACTTCGCGCTTGCCCAAATCCTCGATCTCCTCGGCGACATGGGCGAGATCGACTTCGTTGCCGACCCGGGCGGGATCGAGCGCGCGCAGGGCCTTCGCCTGGTCTTGCGTCCAGGTGAAGAAATCCGCGTCGTAAGCGCTTTTCCGGCCGTCGAGACCCATAGCGGAACTATAGCCGATACGCGCCTCAATGCCTATGCGGAGAGCCGCCGCGCGCCGGCCGGATTTCGACCTGGATCTGCACCTCGCCCGCGCGTTCGAAGCGCAAGGTGAGCGGGAAGCTCTGCCCGGCCTGGAGGGGTGCTCGCAGGTCCAGGAGCATCACGTGCAAGCCGCCGGGCTGCAGGACCGAGGGCGAGCCCGGCACCACCTCGATCGCGTCCACCGGGCGCATCTGGGCGACATTGCCGACCATGATGTGGTGGTGGAGCTCGACCTTGCCCGCCACGGGCGAGGACGCCGCCACGAGGCGGTCGGGCTGGGCGCCGGTCGCGTGGACGACCATATAGGCCGCCCCGTTGCGGGCTTGGCCCAGGCTGGCGCGCGCCCAGGCTTCGTCCACGCGGATATCGGCGGCGAAAGCGGGAAGGGTGAAAATCGCGGCCACGAGGGCCAGGACAAAGCGGATCATGGCCCTGCTTAGCGCAACTTTATTGCGCACGCCAGATGGGGTGGCAACTTGACACAGGGGAACACGCTTTGTAGGCAGGCGGCCGTCCCCCCGACATTCCCTCCAAATCGACGGTCATCTCCCGCATGCGCGCGTTCACGTTTCCCGGCCAAGGTTCGCAAGCGCCCGGCATGGGCAAGGATCTGGCCGAGGCATTTCCGGCGGCGCGCGCCGTGTTCGAGGAAGTGGACGAGGCGCTCAAGCAAAAGCTGTCCAAGCTGATGTTCGAAGGCCCGGGCGAGGAGCTGACGCTCACCGCCAACGCCCAGCCCGCGCTGATGGCCCATTCGATCGCCGTGCTGCGCGTGCTGGAGAGCGACGCCAAGCTCGAATTCGGCAAGCACGTGTCCTTCGTCGCCGGGCATTCGCTGGGCGAGTATTCGGCGCTGGCCGCCGCGGGCACGTTCTCGCTGTCCGACGCCGCCCGCCTGCTGCGCTTGCGCGGGCACGCGATGCAAGCCGCCGTGCCCGTGGGCGAGGGGGCGATGGCGGCCTTGCTCGGGCTCGACGCCGCCCAAGCCGCAGACGTCGCCGCCCAAGCGCGCAAGAGCCCCGACGGCAAGGACGAAGTCTGCGACTTCGCCAACGACAACGCGCCCGGCCAAGTCGTCGTTTCGGGTGCGAAAGCCGCCGTCGAGCGCGCGCTCGACATCGCCAAGGCCAAGGGGGCGAAGCGCGCGATCTTGCTGCCCGTGTCCGCGCCGTTCCATTGCGCGCTGATGCAGCCCGCCGCCGAGGCGATGGCCGAAGCGCTCGCCCACACCACGATGGCGCCGCCCAAAGTTCCGCTGGTCGCCAACGTGACCGCGACCCACGTCTCCGATCCCGCGGCGATCCGCGATCTGCTGGTGCGTCAGGTCACCGGCCGGGTGCGCTGGCGCGAATGCGTGTCGTACATGAAGACCCAAGGGGCGACGCGGCTTTACGAACTCGGCGCGGGCAAGGTGCTGTCGGGTTTGGTCAAGCGCATCGAGCCCGATTTGACCGGCACGGCGCTGAACGGCCCCGCCGATATCGAAGAATTCGCCAAGAGTCTGTAGGAGCCGCCGATGTTCGACCTTTCGGGAAAATGCGCGCTGGTGACCGGGGCGTCGGGCGGGCTGGGTGCCGCCATCGCCACGACGCTGGCGGCAGCGGGCGCGAAAGTGGCGCTGTCGGGTACGCGCGTGGAAGCGCTCGAAGCGCTGAAGGCCAAGATCGGCGAGCGCGCCTTCGTGACGCCGGGCGATCTGGGCGACGCCGCCGCGACCGAGAAATTGTTCAAGGACGCCGAAGCCGCTTTGGGCCAGGTCGATATCCTGGTCAACAACGCGGGCCTGACGCGCGACGGCCTGGCCATGCGCATGAAGGACGAGGATTGGCAGAAGGTCATCGATGTCGACCTGACCGCCGGCTTCCGCCTGTCGCGCGCCGCCTTGCGCGGCATGATGAAACGCCGCTGGGGCCGCATCGTCGGGATCACGTCGATCGTCGGCGTGACCGGCAATCCGGGCCAGGCGAATTACGCCGCCGCCAAGGCCGGCATGATCGGCATGTCCAAGGCGCTGGCCCAGGAAGTCGCCTCGCGCGGGATCACGGTGAACTGCGTGGCGCCGGGCTTCATCGTCTCGCCGATGACCGAGGCGCTGACCGAGGAACAGAAAACCCGTCTGCTCGGCGCCATTCCGCTGGGCCGCATGGGCAATGCCGAGGAAATCGCCGCGGCCACGCTCTATCTCGCTTCCGAGGAGGCCGCCTTCGTGACCGGCCAGACCTTGCATGTCAACGGCGGGATGGCCATGATCTGACGCCAAGTCCTTCGGCAAGCGCTTGGGGCGGCGCCGTTTTCCGGCGCTTTTCATGGCCCGGCGTTTCGTGTTAGCTAGCCCCGGTTTTCCAAGACGACTCCGCCGTTTGCGGCCTCGTCGCCATCGAGAGGTAAGAGACAATGAGCGATATCGCCGACCGCGTGAAGAAGATCGTCGTCGAACATCTGGGCGTCGAAGAAGCCAAGGTCACCGAGGCCGCGAGCTTCGTGGACGATCTCGGGGCGGACTCGCTCGACACGGTCGAGCTGGTGATGGCCTTCGAGGAAGAGTTCTCCATCGAGATTCCCGACGACGCCGCCGAGAAGATCTCGACCGTCAAGGACGCGATCGAGTTCATCGGCAAGGCGAAGGCCTAAGCCGGTTCGGGCTCGCGCCGACATGCGCCGCGTCGTCGTCACCGGGTTGGGCATGGTCACGCCGCTAGGCAGCGGCGTGAAGACCACGTGGGATCGCATCGTGGCCGGGGAATCCGGCCTCGCCGGGATCCAGGCCTTCGACGTGTCCGATCTGCCGTGCAAGGTCGCGGCGATGGTGCCGCGCGGCGACGGCGCGTCGGGCAAGTTCAATCCCGACGATTGGGTGGCGTCCAAAGAGCAGAAGAAGATGGACGACTTCATCGTCTACGGCGTGGCCGCGGCCACCCAGGCGGTGGAGGATTCGGGCTGGAAGCCGGACGACGAGGAAAGCCGCGAGCGCACCGGCGTGATGATCGGCTCGGGCATCGGCGGTTTGCAGTCGATCGCCGACGGCGCGTTGCTGCTGAAGGAAAAAGGCCCGCGGCGCCTGTCGCCGTTCTTCATCCCCTCGGCGCTGATCAATCTCGCCTCGGGCCACGTGTCGATCAAATACGGCTTCAAGGGCCCGAACCATTCGGCCGTGACGGCTTGCGCCACGGGCGCGCATGCCATCGGCGACGCCGGCCGGCTGATCATGTTCGGCGACGCGGACGTGATGGTGGCGGGCGGCGCCGAAGCGGCGATCTGCCGCCTGGGCATCGGCGGTTTCGCCGCCGCGCGCGCGCTGTCGACGAATTTCAACGACACGCCCGACCGGGCGTCGCGCCCTTGGGACAAGGATCGCGACGGCTTCGTGATGGGCGAGGGGGCCGGCGTGGTGGTGCTCGAGGAATACGAGCACGCCAAGAAGCGCGGTGCCAAAATCTACGCCGAGCTGACCGGCTACGGCCTGTCGGGCGACGCCTATCACATCACCGCCCCGCCGGCGGATGGCAATGGCGGGTTCCGCGCCATGACGGCCGCCTTGCGCAACGCCAAGCTCGACAAGACGGCGATCGACTACCTCAACGCGCACGGCACCTCCACGCCGC
>JAMNXK010000100.1 GCA_023653245.1 Tagaea sp. | reverse complement strand
AGCCGAACAGTTTCTTGAAGAAAGCCGAGACGCGGTGGCGGAGCGCGTTCTTGCGCAAGGCCGCGTCGTCGACCAGCCAGTTCATTTGCATCACGTGGCGCGGGCCTTCGTAGCTGGCGTGCCCGTGCCAGGCGTCGCGCGTGCAGCGGAACACGAGCAGGTTCCCGTCCACCGGCTCGATCTCGCGGGTGAAATTTTCCAGCGTCTCGGGCCCGCGCAGCAAGCGCAGCTTGCCGCCGGAATCCCGCCAGCCGCCGGTGCGCGTGTTCATATAGACCAGCACCGTGACGACCTTGTCTTTGGAATCGGTATGGATTTGGCCGTCGCGCGCGCGGCAGCGATCGCGAAAGGTGATGAGCGTCGGGTACGGCTTGAGGTCGAGACCGAATTTCGCCTCGATCGCTTCGCGGAACGCGTCGCTTTCCAGCGCGGCGACGAAATCCGTCACCGCCGGTTCGAGCGGCCCGACTTCGGACAAAGGGAACGAGCCGGGCTTGCCGATCTCGGGCCAGGACGCGTCGATCGCGGCGAGCGCGTCTTGCCGCACGAAGCCGGGCACGATCGCGTGCTCGAACGGATCGGCCGCTTTGGGCGTCGCGGCGAACTTCTCGAAATCGAAAACTTGCGCGGGCGTCATCGCGTTCAGTCCAGTTTGAAGCCGATTTTGCGCACGAACGCGCCGAAATCGGCGCGCTCGGGCGCGGCGTAATGGCGCGCCTTCTCCTCCGACCAGCCGTACGAAGCGGCCACGCCGAAGCGCTCGGGGTCGCGCTGCTTGGCGTAGGGACGGGTGAGATTCCGGCGCGCGTCGTAGTCGGCGATCGCGGCGGGCAGATCGCCCTCGTCGTAGCGATCCTCGTGCACGGTGAGCGACGTGGGCAAGCGCGGCGAAATCCCGCCCGGATGGGCGGGCCAGCCGACGCACAGACCGGCGACCGGGAACACGCGCGCCGGCAGTTCCAGCATCGCCGAAACGTCGGCGATCTTGTTGCGGATCACCGAGATCGGGCACGTGCCCAAGCCCGCCGCGTCGGCCGCCGCGACGAAGGTGGCCAACGCGATGCCCGCGTCCACGCTCGCGTTGAAGAACGCGTCGAGATGGTCGTTGACGAACGGATGCCCGCGCAGCGCGTGGAGCTTGGGCTGGCGGCTTCCATTGGCCAGGAACACGAGGAACACGGGTGCCGCCCCGACCCATGGATTGTCGCCGGCCCACGCGGCGAGCTTGGCGCGCTTGGCCGGATCGCGCACGCGCAGGATGTCGGCCTGTTGCAGATCGCTCTTGCTCGGTGCCGACAACGCCACGGCGCACAGCGCGCGCACCAGTGCTTCGTCCACCGGCCGGTCCGAATAGGCGCGCATGACGCGGCGCGCGGCCATGCGCGCCAGATCGTCGGCGTTCGCCGTGCCGTCGGGCAGGCGGAATTCCTCGCCGAAGCGCGCGCGCAAGGCGGCGGCGAAGGCGTCGCTCATACCGGGATCCGGATGCGCGCGCGCAACCCGCCCATCGGCGATTCCTCGAGAAGGATGTCGCCGCCATGGCCGCGCACCACGTCGAGCGCGATGGTCAGGCCCAAGCCGACGCCGCCGGTCTGGGCGTTGCGCGAGGGATCGAGGCGGAAGAAGGGCTTGAACACGTCCTCGCGCTTCTCGGCGGGAATGCCGGGGCCGTCGTCGTCGATCAGGATCTCGATCTCGGCCGCGCGCCGCTCGGCGGTCACGCGCACTTGGGCGGCGTGGCGCGCGGCGTTGGCGATCAGGTTGTTCAGGCAGCGCTTGAGCGCGTGCGGACGGCCCGCGCAGACCAGCGCGCCGGGGCTGTCGTAGGCGACGGCGTCGCCCGCGCGCCCGTGCGCGCCGACGATCTCGGCCAGCATGCGGTCGAGATCGATCTCCTCGATCTTCTCCTCGCCTTCGCCGCGCACGAAAGCGAGATAGGATTCGACCATGCGCGCCATGTCGTCGACGTCGGATTTGAGGCCGGGGCCGGACGGATGGTCGCCGAGCATGGCCAGCTCGAGCTTCATGCGCGTGAGCGGCGTGCGCAGATCGTGGCTGATGCCCGCGAGCATCTCGGTGCGCTGGGCGATGTGCCGGCGGATGCGCTCGCGCATGGTCAGGAACGCGCCCGCCGCCTGGCGCACTTCGGCGGCGCCGTGGGGACGGAAATCGGCGTCCTCGCGGCCTTTGCCGAAGGCCTCGGCGGCCTCCGCCAGACGCCGGATCGGGCGCACCTGGTTGCGCATGAAGATCGACGCGACCGCGATCAAGACCAAGGAACTCCCGACCATGAACAGCAGGAAGACGTAGACGTTGGTGGTGAACACGCGCTGGCGCGTCGCCTCCATGCGCAGCACGCCGCCGGGCAGCTGCACGTCGATGGAGATGTCGGCGGGATGGCTCCAGGCGTCGAGCAGATAGGGCCGGCGCACCCGCTCGTCGATCGCGCGCACGAGATAATCCTCGAGGATCGTGTCCGGCCGTTTGGGGCCGGTGCGCTCCAGGATCGCGCCCGCGCGCCAGGAATAGACCGAGCCGTTGGCCAGATGCTGCGTGTCGAACAGCCACGACCGGTCGGCATCGGACGGATAGCGGCCGAGCGCCTGCACGACCGCGGCGAGCTCGCCCGCCAGCGCGTTGGACAGGCGGCGCGACACCGTCTCCCAGACGCGGTCGTAGAACACGAAGCCCGCGACGATCTGCACGAGCACCAAGGGTGCGACGATGATGATCAGCGCGCGGGCGAAGAGCGAGCGCGGCATGATTCCGCGAATGGCGTTGGCGAACGGCCCCATCAATCGGCCCTCAGCACGTAACCGGCGCCGCGCACGGTCTGCAGATGGCGCGGATTGCGCGGATCGTCCTCGATCTTGGGCCGCAGGCGCGTCACCGTCACGTCGACCGCGCGCGCCCCGCCGGTCAGGCGCGACCGGCGCAGCAATTCCTCGCGGCTCACCGGCACGTTGGGCGTGGCCGCCAGGGTTTCGAGCAGCGAGGTCTCGGCCGTGGTCAGGCGCACGGGCTCGCCGCCGCGCGTCAGCTCGTCGCGCGCGAGATCGAATTTGAACGGGCCGAAGCTCACGGCCTTGGGCGCTTGGGAGAGGGGCGGAGGCGCGCGGCGCAGCACGTTGCGCACGCGCAAGAGCAGCTCTTCGGGTTCGAAGGGCTTGGCGAGATAGTCGTCCGCACCCGAGGCGAGGCCCGCGATGCGGTCGGCGGTTTCCCCGCGCGCGGTCAGCAGCACGACCGGCGTCTGGCGCTGGGCGTTGCGCATGCGCTTGACGAAACTCATCCCGTCTTCGCCGGGCATCATCACGTCGAGCACCAACAGATCGAACGCCACGGCGTCGAGCTGGGCTTGCGCCTCCGCGGCGTCGGCGGCCGTGGCCACGCGATAGCCGCGCTCGGCCAGGAACCGGCGCAGCAGCTCGCGCGTGCGGGTGTCGTCGTCGACGACGAGAAGATGGGCGCCTTCGCTCATGGGGCCGCGACCATACTACGCGCGCCGCGCGGTCGTCGATGCGCGCGGCGCGGGGGGATCGGGCGCCTGCGCGACCTTGGCGCGGTCGCGCTCGTCGATCAGGCTGGTCATCACCCGGCGGAATCCGTCCACGGCCCCGGCGCCCGCCAGGCGATAGGCCGCGGCGATGCGCTTGCGCTGGTTCTCGGTGAGCTTGCGTTCGAGTGCGGCCCCCGTCTCCGTCAGCTCCAGCCGGCGCTGGCGGCGGTCGACCGTTCCGCGCTTCTGGACGATATGGCCTTCGCGGATCAGCTCGCCCAGCACGCGCGACAGGCTCTGCTTGGTGATGCGCAAGATCGCCAGCAAATCGCCGACCACGATCCCCGGATAGCGTCCGACGAAATAGACCACGCGGTGATGCGCGCGGCCCAGGCCGATCTCGGCCAGCATCCGGTCGGGCTCGGCGGTGAAGTCGCGATAGGCGTAGAACAGCAGCTCGATCCCGAGGCGCAGATCCTCGTCGCGCAAGAAGAGGTGCTGCATTCCGGGGCGCAATTCAGGCATGAGAACTCGGCATGGGAAAGATACGTCAGTGTTATTGACATATATGACGCAAGAGTGTTTCTTGGCGCAAGTCCCAATTGGCGTTCCCTTTCGCGGGCGACGCCGATAACGCAACGAAACTCCGATTACGGGAGCGACCCATGGCCCTGGTGCCCTACGACGACCGCGACGGCTGGATCTGGTTCGACGGCAAACTCACGCCTTGGCGCGAGGCGAAGCTGCACGTCTTGACCCATGCCGTTCACTACGCTTCGGCCGTGTTCGAGGGCGAGCGCGCCTATGGCGGCAAGGTGTTCAAGCTGCGCGAACACTCCCAGCGGCTGCTCGATTCCGCGCGCATCCTGGGCTTCGAGATTCCCTACACGGTCGAGCAGATCGACGCGGCGACGATGGAAACCGTCGCGGCCAACGGCGCGCCGGATTGTTATGTGCGCCCGATCGCCTGGCGCGGGTCGGAGATGATGGGCGTCTCCGCCCAGCAATCGAAGATCCATCTCGCCATCGCGACCTGGGCCTGGGGCAGCTACTTCGCCGACAAGGACAAGGGCATCCGCCTGACCTGGGCGAAATACGCGCGCCCCGCGCCCAACACCGCGCCGACCTCGTCCAAGGCCGCGGGTCTCTACATGATCTGCACCATCTCCAAACACGAGGCGGAGGCGCAAGGCTATGCCGACGCGCTGATGCTCGATTGGCGCGGCCAGGTCGCCGAAGCGACGGGCGCCAATTTCTTCATGGCGATCGACGGCGTGCTGCACACGCCCAAGCCCGATTGCTTTCTCGACGGCATCACCCGGCGCACGGTGATCGGCCTCGCCAAGAACCGCCAGATCCAAGTCGTCGAGCGCGCGATTTGGCCCGACGAGCTCGCCAAGGCCCAGGAAGTGTTCCTGACCGGCACGGCCGCCGAGGTGACGCCCGTCTCGGAAATCGGCGACTACAAATTCACGCCGGGTGCGATCACCGCGGCGCTGATGGACGATTTCGGCAAAGCGACGCGCGGCGAAATCGACGTGAAGCTTGGCTGAGCGGCTCGACCGTCTGCGCGCCGAATTGGCGGCGCGCAGCCCGGACCCGGCCAAGGGCCATCGCCTGCTCGATCCGCTGTGGCGGTTGTTCGGCCGCGATTCCCAAACCCTCGCCCGGGCCGAACGCGAACGCGAGATCTCGCGCAGCGCCGAGGCCTTGGCGCGCGCCAAAATCGACGACGGGCCCGCGCGGTAAGCCCGTTTCGTCCGGTCGGGGCATTCGTAGAAGTTGTGCACACGGGGAAGGGCGCGTCACAAAAACGGCGGAAATCCGCCAATTCTTAATGACAAGTTACGTCAAAGTGACCGATGCCGTCGCCCGAACCGTTCTAAATCAAAGGCTTGCATTTTGCCGCCCATTCTTTGGGCAATCCGCTTCGAGGCGCGGGAAATAGCGATTCCGTCGGGGGTGACCGGTGGTTCTCCACATAGATATCCACAGCTTTGGTGGATAGCCTGGAACCGCAAAACCGGGTTTGCTCCCCTCAAGGCAGGGGTGTCGCCCGCGCGCCACAGCTTGAAGCGCGCCCGCCGGCCGGGTAACGCAAAGGGCAATGGCCGAATTCGATTCCGACGAGATCGCTTTCGACGAACCGCCCGCGGTCGCCGCGGAAGGGGCGGCCGTGCTGCGCGCGGGCCTCGCCACGCTGCCGGGCAGTCCGGGCGTGTACCGGATGCTCGACGCCAAGGGCGATGCGCTTTATGTCGGCAAGGCGCGCGATCTGAAGCGCCGCGTGTCGCAATATCTGCAGTTCCATCGTCTGCCGCATCGTCTGCTGCGCATGGTCGCCGAGACAAGGCGATTGGAGATCGTCTCGACGCATACAGAAGTCGAGGCGCTGCTGCTCGAAAGCAATCTGATCAAGCGCCTGAAGCCGCGCTACAACGTGCTCTTGCGCGACGACAAGTCGTTTCCGTTTATCGCGCTGATCGAAGATCACGACTTCCCCCAGCTCGCCAAGCATCGCGGCAGCCGCGACCGCAAGGGCAGCTATTACGGACCCTTCGCCTCGGCGGGGTCGGTCAACCAGACGCTGACGGCGCTGCAGCGCGCCTTCCTGCTGCGCTCGTGCTCGGATTCGGTGTTCTCCGCGCGCACGCGGCCGTGCTTGCTGCATCAGATCAAGCGCTGCTCGGCCCCGTGCGTGGGCCGGGTGAGCCGGGCCGACTACGCCGGCCTCATCGCCGAGGCCAAGGATTTCCTCGAAGGCCGCTCGCGCGAGGCGCAAGAGGCCCTCGCCACGCGCATGCAAGCGGCCTCCGACGCCATGGATTTCGAGACGGCGGCGATGTATCGCGACCGCATCCGCGCGCTCACGGCCGTGCAGGCGCGCCAGGACATCAACCTCGACGATCTGGGCGATTGCGACGTCGTGGCTTTGGCGTCGGAGGGCGGGCAAGCCTGCCTGCAGGTCTTCTTCTTCCGCGGCGGGCGCAACTACGGCAATCGCGCCTATTTTCCGCGCCACGACAAGACGCAAGAAGAAGCCGACATCCTGCAGGCCTTCTTGGGGCAGTTCTACGACGACAAGCCCCCGCCGCCCTTCCTGGCGCTCAGCCACGAGCCGCCCGAGCGCGAATTGCTCGAACGCGCGTTGGGCGAGAAAGCCGGGCGGCGCGTGCGCATTCTGGTCCCCGAACGCGGCGCAAAGCGCAAGCCGGTCGAGCACGCGCTCGCCAACGCGCGCGAGACGCTGGCCCGGCGCATGGCCGAGACCGGCGCGCAAGCCAAGCTGCTCGCCGGCGTGGCCGAGACGTTCGGGCTGGAAGCGCCGCCCGCGCGCATCGAGATCTACGACAACAGCCATATCCAAGGCGCGCACGCGCTGGGCGCCATGGTCGTCGCGGGACCGGACGGGTTCGTCAAGAACCAGTACCGCAAGTTCAACATCAAGGGCGAGGGCAAGTCCGACACGGCCGGCGGCGGCGACGATTTCGCCATGATGCGCGAAGTGTTCGAGCGGCGCTTCGGCCGCGCGCTGCGCGAGGACCCCGAGCGCGCCTCGGGCACTTGGCCCGATCTCGTGCTGGTCGACGGCGGGGAGGGGCAGCTGAACGCCGCACTCGCGGCGTTGACCGAGCTCGGGATCGACGATCT
>JAMNXK010000099.1 GCA_023653245.1 Tagaea sp. | reverse complement strand
TGCGGCACCGGGATCGCGCGCGGGCCGAGGCGCGGCTCCGCCGGCGTCGGAATCTGCACGAAATTTTGGGCGCGCGCGGGCGTCGTCGCCAAACCGAACGCAAGGCAAGCAAGAGCGATCGCGAAATGATGCGCACGCGACATTGTGAAATCGGGTTTATACTGATTCGAGCGGCAGGAGAATCCCCTTGTTGCGAAAAAGGAAATCCCCCATTGTTGGGACTTAGGTCAGGAACGGGATTCGAAGCGATGGGCGTTGCGATGTGGCGAGCGGCGGCGATCATGGTCGCGGTGGCGGCGGGCCCCGCAGGGGCCCAGCAGCCCGCGCCGAACGTTCCCACGACGCGCCCGCCGGCGACCCAAGGCGCGCCCGCGGCGCCGGCCGAAGAATTCCGTCTCAACGGCTTCCGCTCGGCCAATTTCGGCATGACCGCCGACCAAGTGCGCAACGCGATCCGGCGCGATTTCAACGTCGCCGCCGAGCGCATCGAAACGACCGAAAACGCGATCGAGCGCACCACCGTGCTGACGGTCACGGTGCCCGAGCTTCTGCCCAATGCCGGCCCCGCGTTGGTGGCCTATGTGATCGGCTTTCGCACGCGCCAGCTCGTGCAAGTCACGATCACCTGGGGCGGGCAGATCAATCCGCAATTCCGGCCCGAGCAAGCCTTGGGCGCCGCGCGTCAGCTGCAAAGCTATTTCGCCGGCCTGGGCCATCGCCCCGACACGGTGGTGACCAACGCCCAGCAGCGCGACGGCTCGATCGTGGTCTATGCGGGCGACGACGGCCAGCGCCGGCGCACCTTGCTGGTGCTGTCCAACGTCGTCGGCGCCGAAGGCCGCCCGCCCGAGGGCGCGCCGGTGTTGCAATTGTCGTATATTCGCGATCCTCAAACGCCCGACGTGTACCAAATCCGCCGCGGCGATTTCTGAGCCCCGACCATGCACAAACGCACGTTCAAGAAGGGCCTTCCGATCTTCAAGGAAGGCGAAAAGGGCCTCGAAGCCTATCTGATCGAATCGGGCAAGGTCCTGATCGTCAAGAAAGGCCCGACCGCGCCGGTGATCGTGGCCGCTTTGCCGAGCGGCACGCTGTTCGGCGAGATGGCGATCCTCGACGGTAGCCCGCGCATGGCCACCGCCATCGCGGGCGACGACACGGTGTGCATCGTGATCAATTCGATGCAGCTCCAGCAGAAGCTCCTGTCGCTGCCGCCGGACATCCTGCGCATCCTCACCGGACTCATGGATTATATCCGCACGACCGTGCCTTTCGACCAGCGCGCCAAAGTGGGCCAAGGGCCCGAGCCCACGCCGCGCGACCAGCAAGCCCATCTGATGCTGCCCACCCAGCAGGTGGTCGCCGGTTTCGGGCTGACCGATTCGATGATGAAGGCGCTGGTGCGCATGCTGTGCGACTACACCCGCCGGCGCCTCCCGCCCGAGCTGGTCAAGACTTGACCCGCGCGGGCGCAGCGGCGATCGCGCTCGCGCTGCTGGCCGGCTGCCAGGCCGTGGGCCCGGCCGAGCAAGCGGGCCCCGCCCTCGGCCTGTCGAGCGCGGAGGAAACCTGCCGCTCCGCGTTGCGCCGCGCCGGCGCGCGCGCCGACACGCCGGTGTGGGACGTGCTCTGCGGCACCTCGGCGCGGCCCGTCGGCGCCGTCCATTCCGCGATCGATCCGGGCCGCGAGACCGGCGCGCGCGCGGTCGTGGAATCATCGCCGTATCGCGCATTGACCGCGCGCGCCGATTGCCGCCCACCCGAAGCCGTGCGCTTGGCCGAGATCGGCGAGGCGTGGCTGTCGTCCTGCGCGCTCAAGGATGGCGGCTGGCCGTGGATGGCGCTGACGATCGTGGCCCCGGGGCGGCTCGCGTTCGGCGAAGGCACGCCGGGCGCGGTGCCGGCCTTCGCGCAAGCCTTGGCGCAAGGCCCGTTCACGCCGGCCGCCCGGCGCGCGTTGCTCGCCGAATTGACGTCCCGCGTGGGTGCCGAGTCCCTGGCGAGCGGGGCGGCGGCCGGGAGTTACCAGGATTTCGTCGAGCTCGCCCGCGTGCAGAATTCGGTCGGCAACCATGGCGGTGCCGAGCGCGCCTATCGCCAGGCGCTCGATCTGCAAACCCGCACGCTGGGGCCCGATCATCCGGGGCTGGGCAGCACGCTCACCCAACTCGGCCTCGAAGTCTCCAACCAGGATCGCGTGGAGGAAGCCGACGCGATATTCCGCCGCGCCGAAGCGCTGGTCTTGCGCGCGACCGACCCGGGCGAGTATCCGCGCTATCTCGCCTATCTCGGCTTGCACGCCGCCAACCGGCGCGACTACGCGCGCGCGTTGACGATCGCGCGCGACGCGATTCAGCGCCGCCGCGCGCTGATCGAACAGTCGGGCGGCGGCATACCCGCCTCGCTCGAATCCGGCGGCGGGGCGGCGATTCTCGGCTCGGCGGTGTTCCTGCAAGGCGAGCTCGCCCACGCGCTGATGTTCGCCTCGTCGATGGCCCAGCGCACCGCCGATCTGGGCTCGGCCGAGGCCTTCGCGGTCGAGGCGCGGCGCATCGTCGAGCAGACCCCCGGCCTGCCCCCGTGGTGGCGGCCGCAAGCGTGGGAACAGCTGGGCGGCGTGCTCGCCTTGCGCGGGGATTTCCGCGGCGCCGAGCGCTTGCTCGCCGGTGCGGTGACCGAGCGCACGCGGATTTTCGGCGCCACTTGGCCGACCGCCCAGGCGCTGATGGGGCTGGCGCGCGCGCAAGCCGACGAAGGGCGCTACGCCGAAGCGCTGGGCAATTACCGCCAGGCCTTCGCGATCGCGGGCCAGGAGACGCCCGCCCGCGCGCTGTCCTTCGAGCAGATCCAGCCTTTCCTGGCCGCCGCCGAGGCGCAAGCGCGCGCCGAGCCGGGCGAGCGCGAGACCTTGCACGCCGAGATGTTCGCGGCCGTGCAGATGCTGCGCGACGGCACGATGGGGCGCGCGATTTCGCGCATGACCGAGCGTCTGACCGAAGGCGGCGGACGCACGGGCGAACTCGCGCGCGAACTGGACGAAGCGTCCCGCCGGCGCGACCGCTTGCAGATCGAACTCGCCGTCGAGCCCGGCCGTCAGCGCGATCTGCAGCGCGAAGCGGCGGCGCGCGCCGAGCTGACCGCCGTGCGCGCGACGATCGCGCGCCTGGAGGAGGAACTCGCGCGCGAAGCGCCGGGCTTCGCGCGGCTCGCCTCGGCCAAACCCATCGAGCCCGCGCGGCTGGCCCGCGAATTGCGCGACGGCGAGGCGCTCGCGCTCTACGTCGCCGGGCCCGAGGGCGCCTACGCGTTTCTGGCGACCAAAGCGGGCGTGCGCGCGGCCAAGCTCGACGCCGACGAAGAACGTCTGGCCGAAGATGTCGGCCGCCTGCGCGAGGCGTTCCGGATTCGCGATCGTTCCGTGCAGCCTTTCGATCTGGCGCTCGCCCATCGCCTGTACCGCACGCTGCTCGGCCCGTTCGAGAACGAGCTTGCCGCCACGCGCCAGCTTTACGTCGTCGGCAACGGGCCGCTGGCGAGTCTGCCGTTCTCGGTGCTGACCACGGCCCCTTCCGCGCCTAACGACTACGCGGCGGCGCCCTGGCTCGCACGGCGCATGGCGATCGCCTCGCCGCCCAGCGTGCGCGCCTTCCTCGACATGCGCGCGGCCGCCACGCGGCCTTCGGCGCCGAACCCGCTGCTCGCCATCGCCAATCCCGTTTTCGCCGGCGCGGGCGAAGGGCTGGGCCAGCTCGCCAACGCCTGCCGCGGCGCGGGGGCCGTGCCCTCGGCGATGATCAGCGCCCTCGCCCCCTTGCCCGAAACCGCCGACGAAGCCCGCCGCGTCGCCGCCACGCTGGGCGCCGGTGCGGATTCGCTGCTGCTCGGCGCCGACGCGACCGCCGGGAATTTCCGGGCGCGCGATCTGGCCAGCTACCGCGTGCTTTACTTCGCCACGCACGGTTTGCTGCCGGGCGAGTTGCGCTGCCAAGGCCAGCCAGGCCTCGCCTTGACGCCGCCCGCCACCGACGCCGCCGATGCCGCCGATGACGGGCTGCTCGAGGCCGCCGAAATCGCCGCCTTGCGCCTCGACGCCGATCTGGTGGTGCTCTCGGCATGCAACACGGCCGCCTCGGGCGACCGGCTGGGCGGCGAGTCGCTCTCCGGTCTGGCCGAGGCTTTCTTCGCCGCCGGGGCGCGCGGCCTGCTGGTCACGCATTGGCAAGTGCCGAGCGAGCAGACCGTGCTGCTCACCACCAGGCTGTTCGACCGGTTGGGCGGGAATCTCAAAGCCGGCGTGGCCCCGGCCTTGCGCGATTCCCAAATGCGCCTGGCCGCCGACCCCGCGACGGCGCACCCGTTTTTCTGGGGCGCTTTCGTCCTGCAGGGCGACGGCGCCGCGGCGGTGGCTAATTCCGCCGAACTGCGATAAGATCGTCTGATGCGATTGGGGTCACTCCTGGCTTTGGGCGTCGCCGTGCTGCTGACGGCAGCACCCGCACGCGCCAACGAGCTGGTCGTGCTCGACGCCAAAGGTGTGGACCTCGCCGCCGGCGCCAAGGTCGACGGCACCGCCAAACTGACGCTGCCCGCCGGCGCGCGATTGACGCTGGTCGCCGCCGACGGGCGCACGATCCGCCTGCGCGGCCCCTACGAAGAAGCCCCCGCCCCCGCCACCCAGGCCGCGCAAGCCAATATGGGCGACGCGCTGCGCAACCTGATGAACCAGCGCGGTGCGGGCACGGCCCAGCTCGGTGTGGTGCGCGCCGCCGGCGACGGGGCGGAACTGCCCGAGCCGTGGGTCGTCGATGTCGCGCGCTCGGGCCCGCGCTGCCTGCCCGCCGACGCGGCGGCGGTGCTGTGGGGTCCGTCCTTCGGCGAGACCGCCGAACTCAAGATCGAACCCGCCGACCGGTCCTGGCGCGCGAGCGGCAATTGGCCGGCCGGTCAAGATCGTCTGGCGCTGCCCGCCACGATCCCGATTTCCGACGGCACGGCCTATCAGATCGACCTCGGCGGCAACCCCGCCTCGATCGTCGTGTTCCGGATTCCGGCGGCGCTGATCGATCCGGTGGCGCAGACCGCCTGGATGCTCGAAAAAGGCTGCGAGGATCAGGCGCGCGCCCTGGCCCGCCTGACCACGCGCTAGTCCCGCATGGCGCTGGGGGAAACCGCCAAGCGTCTGGTGGCGTCGCTGTTGATCGCCGTTTTCGCGGGCACGGCGACATGGGGCGTGTTCCATTTCTTCCCGTTCCTGGCCGCGACCGAGCGCTGGACGGTCGATTTCCGCATCGCCAATCTCTCGCCGCCCGAGCCGCAGCATCCGGAAATCGTGCTCGCCGCGATCACCGAAGACACGCTCGCGCGCTTTCCCTATCGCTCGCCGGTCGACCGCGAATTCCTGGCCAAGACGGTGCTGGCGCTGGAAGCCAAGGGGGCGAAGGCGCTGCTCATCGACGTGCTGTTCGATCAGGAGACCGAGCCCGAGAAGGACGATCTGCTGCGCGACGCGCTGGCGGCGCTGAAAATCCCCTTCGCGATCAGCTATTCGGACTCGCCGCTTTACGTGACCGAAGAGCAGCTCGAGTATCTCAACGATTTCGTGAAGCCCGAATGGCGGGGCCTGGCGGATATCGAGCCCGATATCCGCGACGGCATCATCCGCTTCATCCCCGGCTCGCGCGTCGTGAAGGACGGGCTCGACACGGTGAACGTCGCGGCGCGCGTGGCCGAGCTGCTGGGCGTGACGGTCCCGCGAATCCAGCGCCGCATCGCCTGGCGCGGCGAGCCCGACTCGGAGACCGCGCAGTTCCGCGCCTTCCCCAGCCACGCCGTGCCGGTGCTGCCCGAGGCGTGGATCAAGGACAAGATCGTGCTCGTCGGCGCCGACCTGTCCTTGACCGATCGCTATCGCACGCCGTTTTCGGTCGGCCGCGACAAGGGCGACAACCGCATGGCCGGCGTGATCATCCAAGCCCATGTGCTGGCCCAGATGCTCGACGGCCGCGTCTCGGCCGAGGACCGCACCTTCTGGCCCGAGATCGTCACGCTCGCGCTGTTCGCGCTGATCGGGGCGGCACTCGGCAACACGGGCGTGCCGATCTGGCTGCGTCTGGCCGGTGCGGTCGGCGCCGTGGTGGCGCTATGGGCCGCCGGCTGGACGCTGTTCGTCGGCGACTATCCCTTCGCCGAGCAAATCGGTGCCGCGATCGGCGGCAAGTCGATCATCGTGCCGCTGACCGAGCCGATCTTGGCGCTCGGCCTGGCGATCTGGCTCAACGACGCGTGGTCGGGCCGCGCCGAGCGCCAGCAGAAGAAATTCGTCGAGGGCGTGTTCAGCAAATACGTGTCGGGCGAGCTGCTCAAGGAAATCGTCAAGGACCCGAGCTTGCTCGAGCTGACCGCCAGCCGCCGGCCGATGTCGCTGCTGTTCACCGACGTGGCCGGCTTCACCACGTTGTCGGAGAAGATCACGCCCCAGCATCTCGCGGATCTGCTCAACCGCTATCTCGACGGCGCGTGCAAGGAGCTGTGGAAATACGGCGGCACGGTCAACCAATTCACCGGCGACGCGATCTACGCCATGTACAACGCGCCGCGCGCGCAGCCCGACCATCCGCGCATGGCGCTGATGTCGGCCCTCGACATCGACGCCTTCTCCGAACGCTTCCGCGCCGAGGAGCGCGCCAAGGGCGTGGATTTCGGCGTCACGCGCATCGGCGTGCACACGGCCGAAGCGAATGTGGGCAATTTCGGCTCGACCGAGCGCTTCGAGTTCAAGGCGCTGGGCGACGCGGTGAACACCGCCGCCCGCCTCGAAGGCCTGAACAAATATTTCGGCACGCGCATCCTGGTCACCCAGCAGACGACCGATTTCTGCCCCGACATTCCGGTGCGCAAGGTCGGCGGCGTGATCGTCAAGGGCAAGAGCGAGCCCATCCACGTCTACGAACCCTTGAGCCCCGAGCGCGCCACCGACGCGCAGACGACCTCGTACAAAGCCGCCTACGCGCTGATGTTCGCCTCCGACCCGGGCGCGCTCGCCGCGTTCGAAAAGCACTGCGCCGATTTCCCCGAGGACACGCTCGCCGAATATCACGCCGAGCGCCTGCGCGAAGGCGAGAACGGCGAAGTGTTCAAGATGGCGGAAAAGTGACGAGCGCCGCGCAATCTTCGCCCCGGACGCCC
>JAMNXK010000098.1 GCA_023653245.1 Tagaea sp. | reverse complement strand
CGAGGATTCCGCCTGCGAGGTCGACGCGAATTTCGTGCTCACCGGCAAGGGCCATATCGTCGAAGTGCAAGGCACGGCCGAGCACGATCCGTTCAGCAAGGACCAGCTCCTCGCCATGCTCGGCCTGGCCGAAAGCGGCATCGGCGAACTCGTGAAGCTGCAGAAGAAAGCGATCGCCGCATGGGCCGCCGGCAACTGAGCGAGCCCACGCTCGTCATCGCCACGCACAACCGGGGCAAGCTCGTCGAGATCGCGGCGCTGATGGTCCCGTTCGGGATCGCCTGCGTGTCGGCGGGCGACAAGGGCGTGAGCGAGCCCGAGGAAACGGGCGCGACCTTCGAAGCCAACGCCGAATTGAAGGCGCTACACTCGGCGCGCGCCACCGGTCTGCCGGCCCTCGCCGACGATTCGGGCTTGTGCGTGGATGCGCTCGGCGGCGATCCGGGTCTGTATTCGGCGCGCTGGGCGGGGCCAAGCAAGGATTTCGGCTTGGCCATGCGCAAGGTCGAGGACGCGCTCGCCGCGAAGAACGCCACGGACCGCCGCGCGCATTTCGTCGCTTGCCTGACGCTCGCCTGGCCCGACGGGCATTGCGAGACGTTTCGCGGCGAGATCCACGGTTCGCTCGTGTGGCCGCCGCGCGGATCCAACGGCTTCGGCTACGATCCGATGTTCGTGCAGGACGGCGAGACGATCACCGGCGGCGAAATGGAACCCGCGCGCAAGATCGCGACGAGCCATCGCGCGCGCGCTTTCGCGCTGCTGGTCGAAGGCTGCCTCGCGGGGCGGCGGCGATGAGCACCGACGGCCCCGCGCCCGAATTCGCGATCTACGTCCATTGGCCGTTCTGCAAGTCCAAATGCCCGTATTGCGACTTCAATTCCCATGTGCGCGAGCGCATCGACGAGGAGTCGTGGGCGAAAGCGTTGCTCGCCGAGCTCGACCACTACGCGGCGCTGACGCCGGGGCGCACGGTCAGTTCGGTTTTTTTCGGCGGCGGCACGCCGTCGTTGATGAACCCGCACACCGCCGCCGCCGTGCTCGACCGCATCGCCACGCGCTGGCGGATCGCCGAGGATCCGGAGATCACGCTCGAAGCCAATCCCAACTCGGCCGAGGCCGAGCGCTTCGCGGGCTTCAAGGCGGCGGGTGTGGAGCGTCTGTCGATCGGCGTGCAAGCGCTCGACGACAAGGCGCTGAAATTCCTCGGGCGCGGCCATGACATGCGCGAGGCCAAGCACGCGATCGACCGCGCCGCGTCGCTGTTCGAGCGCTTTTCCTTCGACCTCATCTACGCGCGCCCCGATCAGACCGTGCCGGATTGGCAAGACGAGCTGCGCGCCGCCCTCGCGCTCGGTCCGTCGCATCTGTCGGTCTACCAGCTGACGCTCGAGCCGGGCACGCGCTTCACCCAGATGGCCGCGCGCGGCGAGCTGGTGCTGCCCGGCGAAGACCGGCAGGAAACGCTCTACGACGCCACGCTCGAATTGCTGGCGGATGCCGGCTTGCCGGCCTACGAGGTCTCCAACCACGCCAAGCCGGGCCAGGAATCGCGCCACAACCGCGTCTATTGGCGCTACGAGGATTATGTCGGCGTGGGTCCCGGTGCCCATGGCCGCATCACGGTCGAGGGCGTCAAGCGCGCCACGCGCCAGGAAAAGGCGCCCGAGACCTGGCTCGCGAGCGTGACCGCGCAAGGCCATGCGACGGCCGAAGATACGCCGCTCGAAGCGCGGACCCAGGCCGACGAAGCGCTCATGATGGGCTTGCGCGTGACCGAGGGGATCGACGCGCGGCGCTTCCAGCGCGTGACCGGCCTGGCGCTCGAAGGACCGGAAGGTTCGGGTGCCGCGCTCGACACCGCGCGGATCGATCGCTTGGTGCGCGATCGCTTTCTCGTGCGCACCGCGCACGGCTTCGCGCCGACGGCGCAAGGCCTCAAGCTCGTGAACGCTTTGGTTTCGGCGCTGACGGGTTAGCGCGGCGTCGCTTCCGGTTGCCGTCGTCCAGATCCAATCGATCCGCTCGGACATCGCCCGGCGAAGGGTACGCGAATACGGTCACGGTCGAATTCGGATCGTCGATTTGAATAGTACACGTAAAAACAGCATTTTGTCCTTGCGGCACGCTGAATCCAGAAGTAGTGTTTGAAAGGGTACATTCACGTTTTTTGGATCAGCGGGGGGAGTGAGTCGCATGGGACATGCTCGGACGAGGGCCGCCACGCTCGTGGCCGCCGCAACCTTCGGCGTTTGGCTCGCGTCGGCGCCTTCGATCGCGGCCGCGCAGACGCAAGAAGACGCCGGCCGGCGCCTCGCCGCGCTCGCGTTCCGCGACGCGGTCCAGACGCCGCCGCCCGGCTACACCGGTCCGGTGTTCAAGCTCAGTTTCGACTACCCGGCGCGCAAGCCCGACTGCCGCGCGCCTTGGCTCCGGCGCAATGTCGACTTCTCGAAGGAAGGCGCCAACTGGGAGCAATGGCGGGCATATATTCAGGACATCATCGACTACGCTTGGGAAGGTCAGGACCCCAATCTGCCCGACCGGACCGGCTGGCGGACCAAAGTGCGCGAAGAGACGCGCTGGTTCCATATTCCCTGGATGGCCTATGACGGCCATGCCGGCCGGGAGTTCGCGCATGGGCTGACCAACGAATTGTCGACCAAGTTGTCGACGTTTTTGGGCCGCGGCGGCGGCACGCACCAATTGGCGGGCGCCGCGAAAAATGCGGACGGCAGCGACCCGTTGTTCGAGACCTGGTCGGTCGGCATGTACAACCCGTGCGGCGCGTGGTCGGTCGGTCAGGCCTTCACGGCCGCGGGCCGCCCGGCGACGAGGACCGTCGTATCGGGGGGCGGCAGCGTCACCCGCGTCAACGGCCTTCCGTTCCAGCCCGGCACGGTGGTCATCAAGGTTCTGAACACCACGGCCACGGCCCCGCAGGTCCCCTACATGAAGGGCTCGACCACGTGGACCGCGCACGCGCACAAACAGACTTCGCCGATCGCCTACGCGAAGTGCGAGCGTGAGTTGCGCCAGGTCCATATGGTGCAGATGGATCTCGCCGTGGTGGATCCGCGCTCGCCGACGCGCTGGGTCTACGCGACGCTCGTCTACGACGGCAACGCGCGCGGCGACACGGTCAGGTCGCGAATGATCCCGTTGGGCGTGCAATGGGGGAACGATCCGCAGACTTTTCCGGTCGTGTCGCGAGGGGATTCCCAGCCGCCGTTCCAAACCATCCACGGCCCCGGCGTTGGCCTTCAAGGCGAGCATTTGGGCTGCGGCCCCCATGTCCGCCATGGCCGCCTCGCCGGTCCGGTCGACAATGCCAAGTCGAGTTGCTTGGCCTGCCATCTCGGCGCCTTCGCCGCGAGCCCCGTCGGGACGATCGGCAGTCAAGGGACGAATATCCCGGCCATCTTCGACTTCAACGGCATGTGCAGCCGGAGCAGCCCTGCCGTCATAGCGGCCAATCGGGCGTATTTCTCGAACAACAGATACCCCCAGCGGTATCCGGGATCGAGCGGCGCCATCGGGAATGCGATCCCGCTCGACACGTCCTTGCAGCTGCAGGTGGCGTTCAACGAGTACGCCACGGCGCTCAACCCGCCGCCAAATCCGGAATGTCCGCCGGCCCAGTGATTGGCCCAGTGATTGGCCCAGTGATTGGCGACGTCGAGGAGAAACGGCATGTCGAAGATCACGCGAAGGAATCTGATGGCCGGTGTCGCCGCCGCGAGCGCGGTCGGCGCATCCGCCGGCACGGCGCTGGCGCAAGCGGCGGCACAAGCCGCCAAGCGCCGGTTCGACTTGCGGCCCGGAATGGTGAACCGAACGCTGGACGGACTTAACTGCCGCTTGCGCGCCTATAACGGACAGATCCCCGGACCGCTCTTGAAAGTGAAGGGCGGCGAGTCCCTGACGGTTCGCGTGTCGAACGCGTTGCCGCCCTACGATTCGGCCGGATGGCGCGGCGATCACAACGTGCCGCACAAGCTCGACACCACGAACCTGCACTTCCACGGTTTGGACGTGGCGCCGCATCTGTTCGCGCCGTTGGGAACCTCGAACCCCTTGGCGCGGATGATCGCCATCGCGCCGGGCCGCCATCTCGATTATCCGCTATCGCTGCCGCAAGACCATCCGCCGGGGCTGTACTGGTATCACCCGCACCACCACGGCTCCACCGCCGTGCAGGCCGTCAGCGGCATGGCCGGCCCCATCATCGTCACCGGCCCCATCGACGAAGTTCCCGAGATCAAGGCGGCCCGCGATATTCCGCTGGTCGTCCAGGACATCGGCTTGTTCCCGGACGGCGGGTCGGCTTCGCCGACCTATTCCTACACGCCCAAGCAAAACGATATTTGGCAAACCTTCGGCGGGAACGTCACGAAATACGACCCGCATTCCCACAAGATGGAGCCCGCGCCCGGCGCGACAAGCGGGTTCACGACGGGCGACTACCCGGTCCGGTTCTTCCTGCTGAACGGCCGCCCGTTTTTTCGGGAGGATCACAACGCCTCGAACAACGAATGCAGCGCCGGCTTCACGGGCCCGCGCTGCCCGACGCCCAAACAGCTACCCGTGCAGCGCATTTCGATCGCGCCGGGCGAGGTGGTGCGGTTTCGCATGCTGAACGGCTGCTCGGACAATCTCATGCCATTGCGCGTGGAGGGGCACGACGTCCACATGCTGGCGCTGGACGGCCGCAATTTCGAGCGCGTGCGGACGATCCCGGGGGTGGTCGCGACGAACACGGCGCCGCAATTCACCCTGGCGCCGGCCAACCGCGCCGAGTTCCTGATCAAGGGGAACGACCGGCCCGGCATCTATCGGATTCTCCAAACGCCGCAAGGCGAGCAATTCCTCTACAGCGCCGGGAAAGTCGTCGCCGAGATCGAGGTGACCAACTCGCCCAACCGGAACATGGCCCTGCCCACCGCGCTGCCCACCATCACGCGCTACTACCCGCTCATCAAGCCCGACGAGGTCAAGCGGATCCGCAAGTTCCAATTCTCCGGCGGCTTTCCCGGCGTCTTGAATCCGGAGGTCGGGATCGACTTCAAGATCAACAACAAGCTCTACGACGAGACGGCCGTGCCGACGGTGGTCTATTTGAACGACGTCGAGGAATGGCACTTGATCGTCGGCGACGCCAAAGAAGGCGGTACCGAGGGGCATCCGTTCCATATCCATCTGAACGGATTCGAGGTCATCGCCGTCGGCGACACGCGACAACCGCCGGGCACGATCCTGGATACCGTGTGGATACCGCAGAACACCGTCGTCAAGGTGCGCATGCGCTTCAAGGAGTTCACCGGCAAGTCGGTGTTCCATTGCCACATCCTGCCGCACGAAGACACGGGCATGATGCAGAACTTCCTCGTCCTCCGGCGCGGAGCCCACCGGCATTGAACGATCGGCCCGCGCGTCAGCGGACCGGCGCCGAATCGCCCTTGAGCAAGGCGGAAAGGCTGGCGTGCAGGTTCTTGTCCGGCAGGACGTAGAACAAGCCGCCGCGGCCGTTCTGCGACGCGGCGCATGGCGGCTTCTCGCCCTCGATGCCGTCCAACGTTCCTTCCTGATTCATGTCGCCGAACACGCACAGAGGCTTGGCGCCGCCCATCGACACGCCGAGCTTGGCGTGGTTGAACTGCGGGCCCTCGCCGCCGGTCAAGCCGATCGACTTGCGCGCCCAGGTTCCCGTCGTGGCGATCTGGACCGGCCCCGGCTTGACGGTCAGGGATTTGCTCCAGCACCCGATCTTGGTCGTCGCGTCGGTCGAGTAGATCAATGGCGGCGCCCACCAGGTGGCGGCGCGCAAGGGCACTCCGCCGAGCAACGACGACACCATCTGCCACGGCGGGACGTGCAGCGCGGACGGTTTGGCGATGAATCGCACGCCGCTCGACAGCGTCTTCACCAGCGCCTTCTGGGACGCGGATTTCTTGCCGAGCGCCTTGACGAGCGTTTGAAGGCGCGCGGGCCCGCCGTTGTTGACGATTTGGCGCTTGCTTGGCGCGGTGACCACGCTGGCGTTGGCCAGGCCCGCCAGGATCGCGCCGACATCCGCGGCGTTCAGTTTCAGCGCGAAGAAATGCTGGCTGACTTCGACGTCGTCGTCCTTGATGCAGCCCAGGGTGTTCCCGTCGGTCTTGCGCGGGTAACGCTTGTTGCCCGATCCCGGCCAAGATGGCGTGCTCACCTGCAGGACGAATCCGTTGCCGCCGTCATCCCACGCCAGCAATCCTTTCGAATGCCCCCAGGGCGCGAATTGACTGGCGATCGGGTCGCCGTAGAACTGATCGTTCCAGATCACGTAGTTGCACTCGCCGTCGTAGACCTGGGCGAAGGTGGCGCCCAGCGGATCGGCGAGCGACGTCCCGATGGAACCCTTGCCCAATTTCAGCGCCGGGTTGGCGTTGCTCGCGAAGGCATAGCTGAGGCAAAACCCTTGCCGGTAGTCGTCGGGCGTCCCGCCGAACAGGCCCGGATTGGGTTCTTTGGAGAAATCGCCCGGATAGGTCGAGGCGTTGAACTTGAAGGCGAACCACCAATCGACCGGCGCGCCGCTCTTCAGCAAAGGCTGGAGTGATTGTCGCGCCATGGCGATCCGCCCTTCGATCGAGGAATGGATTTCTTCGCTTCCAATTACGATAAAAATTCGAAATTGTCGAGACTTTGCGTGTCCCGCTCCGCGAAATCGAATCGCGCAAGACTTCCCGGCCAGGTTTTTGCGCCCGCGCCGCTCGAGCCGAAATCCGGGCGCGGGCGGCGATAAGGCGGGCGGTCGCTTCCCGGCCGATCGCGCTCTAATTTTCGGGCCGCTCGAACGTGTCGGGCGCGGGCGACAAAACGCGCGCGGCGCCGCGCTGGACTTCGAACACCGCCAAGCCGCGTTCGACCTGGCCTTGCGGCGTCAGGCGGAAAATGCCTTCGAGCCCCGCGAAGCCCGCCGGATTGGTCAGCACGGCGGGCGAGAAATCCGCGCCCTCGGGCCCCTTGTCGCGCGCGAGCACGGCGGCCAACGCGACCGCGTCGTAGGCGAGCGTGGCGACGCGCGGCGGCGGGCGGCCGAACACGTCGCGATACTGGCGCTCGAAATTCCGGCGCCCTTCTTGCGGCGGCGCGGCGAACCAGCCGCCGAGCAGCGAGGGCTCGCGATAGGTCCGCGCATCGTCCCACAGCGGAATGCCGAGGAACTTGATCCGCGCGGGATCGATCTCGTGCAAATGCAGCTGGCTGGCGATCTGCGCCAAACGATCGCCGAAATCGGG
>JAMNXK010000097.1 GCA_023653245.1 Tagaea sp. | reverse complement strand
CTGCTCACCTTGGGCGTCGCCCCCGAATATCGCCGCCAGGGTCTGGGGGCGGCGCTGGTGCGCGCGGTCGCCGCGGTCGTGCCGCGCGCGCGCAGCTTGCATCTGGAGGTCGCCGCCGACAACGCCCCGGCGCTGACGCTCTATCGCACGCTGGGATTCGGCCAAATCGGGCGGCGAAAGGACTATTATCGCCGTCAGGACGGGCATTTGGCCGACGCCCTGACTTTCGCCGTCGATCCGGGGCGGATCGCCTGACCGATCCGACCGTCGACGGGCGTCACGAACTCGCCATATAATCCGGGTACATCCATGCGTGACCCCCCGGTCGTCGAGTCGCTTCCAGGAGCGCGCTTCGCATGGATGGTATGGCGTATCTCGCAGCCGATCCCGGAGTTGTTTTGCGCATGCCGCGCCGTCTCGAAAGCCTGTGCCTGGAAAAAGGATTGAAGATGACCGGCCAGCGCCGGGTCATCGCGCGCGTATTGTCCGAGGCGGACGACCATCCCGACGTCGAGCAGGTCTATCGCCGCGCCTCGGCGATCGATCCGCGCATCTCGATCGCCACGGTCTACCGGACCGTGAAGCTGTTCGAGGAAGCCAATATCCTCACCAAGCTCGATTTCGGCGACGGGCGCGCGCGCTACGAAGAAGCGCCCGAAGAGCATCACGACCACCTGATCGACATGAAAAGCGGCAAGGTGATCGAATTCCACAACGCGGAAATCGAGCGCCTGCAGCGCGACATCGCGCGCCGGCACGGCTACGACTTGATCGGGCATCGGCTCGAACTCTACGGGGTGCCGCTCGACCCGGCCGCCGGTCAGGACAAGGAGGACTCGAAATGAGCGCCCTGCCGCAAGAAGCCGTCGTGATCGAAGCCGGATTCCCGCCGATCCGCTCGGGCCATCTCGAAGTCCGGCTCGCGACCGCGCCCGCGGAAATCGAAGCGGCGCAGCGCCTGCGCTACCGGGTGTTCGTGGACGAGCTCGGCGCCAAGCCCGGTGCGGAAGCGCGGCGCACGGGGCGCGACGCCGACAAGTTCGATTCCTATTGCGACCACCTGCTGGTCCTCGACCACGCCAAAGGGGAGGGCGAAGCGGCGATCGTGGGCACGTACCGCCTGCTGCGCCGCTCGGTCGCGCGCGCCCATGACGGCTTCTACACCGCCACCGAGTTCGACATTTCCAAGCTCGAATCCGTGCCGGGCGAGATCCTCGAACTCGGCCGTTCTTGCGTGGACGCCGATCACCGCAACCGGCCGACGATGCAGCTGCTGTGGAAGGGCATCGCCGCCTATGTCTTCCGCCACGACGTCAAGCTGATGTTCGGCTGCGCCTCGCTGCCGGGCGTGGATCCGCAAGCCCACGCCGCGGCCCTTTCCTATCTGCATCACAATCACCTGGCGCCCGAGGCCGTGCGCGCGCGCGCGCTGCCCGCACTGCGCGTCGCCATGGATATCCTGCCGCCGGTCGCCGCCGAACACGGTGCCGCCGCCGCCGCGTTCGACGCGCGCGCGGCGATCGCGGCCCTGCCGCCGCTGATCAAGGGCTATCTGCGCCTGGGCGGTTTCGTGGGCGAAGGCGCGGTGATCGACCGCGAGTTCAACACGATCGACGTTTGCATCCTGGTCGTCACCGACGAGGTGACGGACAAGTACTTCAATCATTATACCCGCGCGTCCGCGCCGCCGGGCGTCCAGCCGGGCTGATGGAAAATCCCGGATCGTCCGCGCTGGCGGCGCTGCGTCTGGCGGCGTATCTGGCGCTGACGTTTTGTCTGATGCCGGTGCAAGCGCTGCTGCTGGCCCTTGGCGCGCAAGCGGCGCGCCGTCTGCCGGTCTTCTACCATCGCCTGTCGGCGCGCATTTTGGGCTTCGACGTGCGCGTGCGCGGGCTGCCGGCCGCCGGCGGGCCCGTCCTGTTCGTGTCCAACCATATCTCCTATCTCGACATCACGGTCCTCGGCGGAATCGCCGAGCTGTCTTTCGTGGCCAAATCGGAGGTCGCGCGCTGGCCGCTCTTCGGCCAGCTCGCCAAGCTCCAGCGCACGGTCTTCGTCGATCGGCGCGCGAGCAATGTCGGCCGCGAGCGCGACGCGATCGCCAAGCGCCTGGACGAAGGGGCGCGCCTGGTGCTGTTCGCCGAGGGCACGACGGGCGACGGCAACCGGATCAAGCGCTTCAAGAGCGCGTTGTTCGCCGTCGCCGAGCGGCCGGAAGGCGCCAAGCCTGTCGTGGTCCAGCCGGTGACCATCGCCTGGACGCGACTCGACGGCATGCCGATGGGCCGGGTCTTGCGGCCGGCGGTGGCCTGGTATGGCGATATGGAGCTCGCCCCGCATCTGTGGGTGGTCGCGGGATTGGGCCGGATCGAGGTCGACGTGATCTTCCACGAGCCTCTGACACTGGCCCAGGCCGGATCGCGTAAAGCCTTGGCGCACCACTGCGAATTCGTGATCGCCCGGAGCCTGACCGAGGCCCTTGCCGGGCGCGATCCGGCGCCCTTGCCGGGCCCGCATAGCCATGCCAAACACCCTGCCCCGCTGCCCGCCTAAGGCCTTTGACGGGCGGGCGGCGGCCTGTAACATCGCCTCTCGGGTCGCGTGAAAAAGCTGCATATCAAGACCTATGGCTGCCAGATGAACGTCTACGACTCCGCCCGCATGGCGGACGTCTTGGCGAAGCTGGGATACGCGCCCGTCGATGCGCCCGAGGGTGCGGATCTGGTCATCCTCAACACCTGCCATATCCGCGAAAAGGCGGCCGAAAAGGTGTTTTCGGAGCTCGGGCGCTTGAAGCCCCTCAAAGACGCGCACGGCACGCTGCTGGCCGTCGCCGGCTGCGTGGCGCAAGCCGAGGGCGAGGCGATCCTGGCGCGCGCGCCCTATGTCGATGTCGTGCTGGGCCCGCAGGCCTATCACCGCCTGCCCGAATTGGTGGCGCGCGCGGCACGCGGGGGCGGGGCGGCGCTCGACACCGATTTCCCGGTCGAGTCCAAATTCGACCACTTGCCCGAGTCCGGCGCCGCGCAAGGCGTCTCGGCCTTCCTGACCGTGCAGGAAGGCTGCGACAAGTTCTGCACCTTCTGCGTGGTGCCCTATACGCGCGGTGCCGAGTTCTCGCGCCCCGCCGCCGACATCGAGCGCGAAGCGCGCGCGCTGGTGGCGCAAGGGGCGGGCGAGATCACCCTGCTCGGGCAGAACGTCAACGCCTATCACGGGCACGGCGAGGGCGGCGCGGAGTTGGGCCTGGGCGCGCTCGCCCGGCGTCTGGCGAAGATCGAGGGCCTCGCGCGCATCCGCTACACGACCTCCCATCCGCGCGACATGGACGACGACCTGATCGCCGCCCACGCCGACACGCCCGCCTTGATGCCGTTCGTGCATCTGCCGGTCCAGTCGGGGTCGGACCGCGTGCTCGAAGCGATGAATCGCGGCCACGACGTGCGCCGCTATCTCGATATCGTCGCGCGGTTGCGCGCCGCCCGCCCCGATATCGCGCTGTCGAGCGACTTCATCGCCGGCTTCCCGGGCGAGACCGAGGCGGAGTTCGAGGCCACGCTCGCCTTGATCCGCGAAGTCGGCTTCGCGCAGTCGTTTTCGTTCAAATACTCGCCGCGGCCCGGCACGCCCGCCGCCTTGCTCGACAAGCAGCTGCCCGAAGCGGTCAAGGACGAGCGGCTGCGGCGCCTGCAAGCCTTGCTCAAGACCCAGCAGGACGAATTCAACGCGCGCACCGTCGGCGCCCTCGTGCCCGTGCTTTACGAGCGCGCGGGCCGCAATCCCGGCCAGCTGATCGGCAAGACGCCCTGGCTGCAGGCGGTCCACGCCACGCTGCCGGCGCGCGCCGCCGGCCAAGTTCTGCCCACCCATATCGCCGCCGCCGGCGCCAATTCGCTGGCCGGCGCCGTTTCCCTCCCCTCCCAGGAAAGGCTGTCGGCTTGACCGGACCCATCCATCTGGCCTTCGACGACAACCGCCTTCTCTCCGCGCTGTTCGGCGAACACGACCGGCACTTGGCGCGCATCGAGCAGCTGCTCGGCGTGACCATCGCTTCGCGCGGGAACGAGGTGCGCATCCAAGGCCCGCATTCGGGCGCGCAAGCCGCGCGCGACGCGCTCAACGCGCTCTACGCCAAACTCGTGAAGGGCATGCCCGTGGATCTGGGCGAGGTCGAGGCGGCGGTGCGCTTCACCACGCCGTCGAACGGGGCGGGCGAGCGCGAGCTGTTCGACGCCGAAGGCCTGGCGATCGCCACGCGCAAGCGGCGCGTCGCGCCGCGCACGAACATGCAAGGCACCTATCTGAAGGCGCTCAAGCAGAACGAGCTCGTCTTCGGCGTGGGCCCGGCGGGCACCGGCAAGACGTATCTGGCGGTCGCGGTGGCGGTCGATCACCTGATCACCGGCAAGGTCGACCGGATCATCCTGTCGCGGCCCGCCGTCGAGGCGGGCGAGCGGCTCGGCTTCCTGCCCGGCGATCTCAAGGAAAAGGTCGATCCGTATCTTCGCCCGCTCTACGACGCGCTGCACGACATGCTCCCGCCCGATCTGGTCGCCAAGCGCCTGACCTCGGGCGAAATCGAAGTCGCCCCGCTCGCTTTCATGCGCGGGCGCACCCTCGCCAACGCCTTCGCCATCTTGGACGAAGCGCAGAACACGACGCCCATGCAGATGAAGATGTTCCTCACCCGCCTGGGCGAGGGCAGCCGCATGGTGGTGACCGGCGATCTCACCCAGATCGATCTGCCGCCCGGGCAGAAATCGGGTTTGGCCGAAGCGCTCGACACGCTCGAGGGCGTGCAAGGCATCGGCGTCACGCGCTTCACCGGCCAGGACGTGGTGCGCCATCCGCTGGTCGGGCGCATCGTCGAGGCCTATCGCAAGCGCGAGGAAGCCACGAAATGAACGCCGCCTTGGCCGTGTCGATCGACGATCCGCGCTGGTGCCGACGCGTGCGCGGCGCGCACGCGCTGGTCCGCCGTGCGGCGCGCGCGGCGCTGGACGGTGCCGCGCGCGTGGGCGAGATCCGCTACAAGCTGGCCGACGATTCGTGCTTGCGCGCGCTCAACCACGATTTCCGCGGGCTCGACAAGCCGACCAACGTGCTGTCCTTCCCCGACGACGCGCCCGGCGCGCTCGGCGACGTGGCGCTGGCCTTCGAGACCTGTGCGGCCGAAGCGCGCGCCCAAGGCAAGAAGCTCGACGCCCATCTCGCGCATCTGGTCGTGCACGGCACGCTCCATCTGTTGGGCTGGGACCACGAGACGATTCCCGAAGCGCTCGCCATGGAGGCGCGCGAGCGCCGGGTCTTGCGCCGCTTGCGCGTGCCCGATCCCTATCGCGCCCGGAAATTCCGCCGATGACCGACACCGAATCCACTTTCGCCGACCGCCTGCGCGAGCGTTTGCGCACGATGCTGCGCCCCAAGGGCCGTGCGGCCGAGGAGCAGCTGCGCGACACGATCGAAGAGATCATCGAGGAGGGCGACGCGCCCGCCGAGCCGATGGGGGCGGCCGAGCGCGCGATCCTGGCCAACGTGCTGCGCTTGCGCCAGCTCTCGGCCGAGGACGTGATGGTGCCGCGCGCCGACATCGTGGCGATCGAGCAGGAGGTCGATCTCGACCGCCTGGCCGAGTTCTTCGCGCGCGAGGCGCATAGCCGCGTGCCGGTCTATCGCGACACGCTCGACGACGTGCTCGGCTTCGTCCACCTCAAGGACGTGGTGCGCGCCCGCCAGGCCGGTTCCACCGCCAAGCTCGCCGATCTGCTGCGCAAAGTGCTGTTCGTGGCGCCGTCGATGCGCGTGCTCGACCTGCTGCTGGAGATGCGCAAGTCGCGCACGCATCTCGCGCTGGTCGTGGACGAGTATGGCGGCGTGGACGGGCTCGTGACCGTCGAGGACGTGGTCGAGGCGATCGTCGGCGACATCGAGGACGAGCACGACGTCGAGGATGGGCCGCGGCTGCAAAAACTCCCCGACGGCTGGCTCGTCGACGCGCGGATGTCGATCGAGGAGTTCCAGGCGCAGACCGGATTGACGCTCGACGACGAAACCCGCGATGCGGATATCGACACGGTGGGCGGTGCTGTCGTCGCCGTCGCGGGCCGCGTGCCCGGGCGCGGCGAGGTGATCCGCCACGCCGCCGGCAGCGAGTTCGAAATCGTCGACGCCGATCCGCGCCGGATCAAGAAACTCAAAGCGCGCCCGCACACCGCCAAAGCGCCGCGCGACGGCGCGGACGATTGAGCATGGATCGATTGGCGCGGATCGCGCGCGGCCTCGGCGAGTCGCGGGGCTGGCGAAGGCGCGGCCTAGCCCTTGCACTGGGTGCCGCGGCGGCCGGCGCTTTGCCGCCGTTGCACGTGTTGCCGCTCGCCTTCGCCGCCTTCGCGGGGCTTTTGTGGCTGCTGCAAGGTGTTGCGCGCGACGCCAAGCGGCCGTGGCTGTCGGCGTTCGGAATCGGCTGGTGGTTCGGCGCCGGCTTCCACATCGCGGGTCTGCACTGGATCGCCAACGCGCTGCTGATCGACTGGAGCCGCGTGGGCTGGATGATTCCCTTCGCGGTGTTCGGTCTGTCGGGGTTCCTTGCGCTCTTCGCGGGCGCGGCTGCGCTCGCCGTGTGGCGCGCGGGGCCGGCGGGTCTCGCGGGCGTGTGCTTCCTGGCGGTGGCTTGGACCTTGGCCGAGATCGCGCGCGGGGTCCTGTTCACCGGCTTTCCCTGGAACCTGATCGCCACGGTGTGGACCGAGACCGCACCCATGCTGCAGCTCGCGTCGATCGGCGGCGCCTACGGGCTGTCGGCGCTGAGCGTGGCGCTGTTCGCCCTGCCGGCGACGCTGCGCTGGCGGCCGATTCTGGCCGGGGCCGGCGCCTTGGTCGTGGCGGTCGGGTTCGGCGCCTGGCGCCTTTCGGAAAATCCGACCGCGTTCGTCCCCGACGTGCGCTTGCGCCTGGTCCAACCCGTGGTGCCCCAAGCGCTCAAATGGGACCCCGAAGCGCGCGAGGCCAATCTCGAGCGCACCATCGCGCTGTCGCGCGTGGCGGGATTCGCGGATCGGACCCATGTGATCTGGGCGGAGACGGCGACGGCGTTCCCAATCTGGGGCGATCATCCGCGCATGGTCGAGCGGCGCCGGCAGATTGCCCAGGCCGCCCCGCCGGGTGGGGTGCTGATCACCGGGGCGGTCCGGGTCGAGCCCGACGCGTCGGGGGGCTTGCGCGCTTTCAACTCGGCGCACGCGCTCGATTCGGGCGCCAACATGCTGGCGAATTTCGACAAATTCCAT
>JAMNXK010000096.1 GCA_023653245.1 Tagaea sp. | reverse complement strand
TATCAAACCTGGATTTTCCCGCGCAACACGGGGGGCTTCGCGTTGCTCGGCATTTACGGCCAGTCGATCTATGTCGATCCGGAGGCGAAGCTCGTGATGGTCCATTTGGCGGCGCGCGCGCGGCCGTCGAACAACCCGGAGGGCGCGCAACAAACGGCGCTGTGGCGCGGCGTGCGCGCATCGTTGGGGGCAAGATGAAAATCATCGCATGGATCTTGGCGTCGCTCTGCGCGGCTGGAAGCGCCATGGCGCAAACCAAATGCGGCGAGCTGCGCCATTTCGATCCGCCGTCCGGCGGCCGTTTCACGGTCTCGATCGCCGCACCGGCGGCGGCGCCCACGATGGTGTTCGTGCTGCTGGCCGGCGGATCGGGGCTGGTCGATCTCGATCCGCAAGGCTGCCCGCGCGCCTTGCGCGGAAACTCGCTGATCCGCGCGATTCCCGAATTCGCGAAGGGCGGCGCCGTGACCGCGCTGGTCGATGCGCCGGCCGAGTGGCGCGGCCAACACGGGCTCTCGACCTTCCGGATCGAGCCCGCGCATGCCGAAGCATTGGGCGTGGCGATCGCCGCCTTGCGCGAAACCTATCTCGTGCCGGTCTGGCTGGTGGGCACGAGCCGGGGTGCCATCTCCGCCGCCAACGCCGCGTCGCGGCTGACCGGCCCGGCGGCACCGGACGGCGTCGTGCTCACCTCGCCGGTGAGCCAGGGTGCGCGCGGCAATCTTCCTTTCGTGTCGCAAGACGTGTTCCAGCTGCCGCTGGCGCGCATCGCGATGCCGCTGTTCGTGCTCGGGCACGCGGGCGACACCTGCGTGCGCTCGCCGCCGTCCAACGTGCCGCGCATCGCCGAACGCGCGAGTGCGAGCCCCCGCAAACGCGCGACGGTGATGGAAGGCGGCCCGGGCGGCGCGCCCGGCGCCGCCGATCTCGCCGCCTGCGAAGGCCGCTCGCCGCACGGCTTCGCCGATCAGGAGGCGGAGATGGCCGCGCTCATCGTGAGGTTCGCGCGTGGCGAATAGCGTGCGCCCCCTCGATCCCGGTCACGACCGGGTCGTCGATTTCCAGGCGTCCGCGCCCGAGGCGATCTGGGCCGATCTCGCGCGCGACGACGATCGCGCGGCGGCGCGCGAACTGGGCCGCGCGATGATCGGCATCGTCACCGGCAGCGTGGCGGGCAGGATCGCGTGGCGCGTCGTGCCGCGGCTGCTGCGCGCGACGGGCCGCACGCGCCATCCGCGCTACGGGGCCGAGAGCGACCATCTCGCGCGCGAATTCTTCGCCGCCGACGCGGACCCCGCGCAAGTCGCCTTCCTGCAGGCGCAGTACAGCTTCTCGAAAGCCATCGCCAGCGCGTGCACGTCGAGCGTGGCGTGGGACGAAGAGCGCGGCTCGATGCGCCATTTCCGCAGCCTCGATTGGCGCTCGACCGCCGAAATCGCGCGCGCCACGCGGCGCAAAGGCTTCCGGCGCGCGGACGGGACGACCGCCTTCCGCTGCGCGGGCATTGCCGGCATGGTGGGTCTGCTGACCGCCGTGGGGCGCGGCTTCTCGATCGCGATCAACTCGGCACCCTGGGGCTGGTTCGGAATCGGCCGCGGCGACGATCCCACCTATCTGCTGCGCGATCTGATGCAGGACGACGCGGTCGATTCCTTCGCCGCCGCCTACGCCGCCATCGAGAAACTGCGCCCGGCCGCACCCGTGTTCCTGACGCTGTGCGGCGTCGGCCCGGAGGAGGGTGCTGCGTTCGAATTCGGCTTCGGCGCGGACGGAAAGATCGCCTGCCGCGCGGTGGCGATGCCCAAGCGCGGCTTCCTGGTGCGCACGAACCATTTCGACGCGGACAGTCCTTTCGCGTCGCGCAATGTCGGGCAAGCGCTCGATCCCGCGACCGATTGGGAAAGCCGCACGCTGATGGCGACGTCGCGACGGCGCCGGGACATGGTCGAGGCGGCGCTGGCGCAAGCCCAAGGCCGCGATCTCGACGCGGTCTTCGCGCGCGTCCACGCCCAAGCGCCGGTGTGGAACCGCCAGACCGCGCAATGGGTGGCGATGCGCCCGGCGACGGACGACATCGAGATTCGCGTGCGCGCTTAGAGCATGATGTGTTCTGTTGGAAACGCCGTGCCGACCTCATGGTTCGACAGGCTCACCATGAGGTTTAAGGAGTAGGCCTCACCCTGAGCCTGTCGAAGGGCGAGGCCGGTCCAAGAACGCTTCCGTAAAAACGCATTGTGCTCTACCGCGCGCCGAGCAGCTCGACGTCGAACACCAGCGTGGCGTTGGGCGGGATCACGTTGCCGAGACAAAACAAGCGGTTTTTGTTGACGAAAGATTGACTAGAGAGTAATATTTTATCATGAAGTTCCATCCTTTCGGCGATCTGTATGCCGTCGCCCGCAAAGCGGGGCAACACGCGAAGGCCGTTCACCAACACTCGACGGTAATCTTGGCCGGTTTGGCGGCCGGCTCGGGCTTCGCGGCCTCGTTCGTGAACGAGATGGATTGGCGCTCGGCGACGGTCTTGATCGTCGTACTGGTCGGGGCGACGATTTGGTTCGCGTGGGTGACGTACAAGGCGCCGCTTGTCGTCGAACAGATCGGCGCGATCGCCGAACTGGAGCGGGACTTCGCCAACACCGAGGCCGCTGCGCGCTACGGCGCGACATTCGCCATGTGGGCCTCCGCCTGTGCCGCACTTGTCCAGCGGAAAATGACACTCCAGCGCCTCGACGACGCGGCGCTTAGAGAGGCTGTCCAAGAGTTCCTGGCCACCATGGACAAGAACGCGGAGTCGCTGTTCGCGTTCGACCGCAACGAACTCTGGAGTCTGACCGTCTATGTGCACGACAAAGCATCGGCAAGCCTGAAACACTTCGACCGAATTGCGCCCAAGCTCCATCCGGGTAGCAAGCGGGTCGGACGGACGTGGCCTGTCGGCGAAGGACATGTCGGAAGGGCTTGGGCTCGAAGGGAGCCGCTCCTCTCCTCCGACGCGACGCATCCGGATGTTCGCGACGCATACAAAGCGCCGCACGGCATGACCAAGCCCGACGACGAGACGCTCTATCGGTCGTACTTGTCCGCGCCGATTGGCGGCGCGAATGGCGGCCCGGAGCCGTTCGGCGTGCTGGTCGCGACGAGCGACAAAGCCGGCCGCTTCAGCAATCCCGCCATTCGGCCGATCGAGTTCGCCGCCAACACGCTTGCCGCCTTTTTCCACCTCAGGCATAAACGGGACTGACGAATCGGGAGTTCGCCAGATGGCAGATACAATTCCAGCCGCTCCGGCATCGACGGGCTCCGCGAGTATGGGCGAAGTCGTCCATCGCAACGAGACCCTGGAGTTCGCGGCGAAGATCGCCGGCGAGCCCAACACGACGGCCGCCGAGATGGCGAAATTGGGCGAAATGATCCGTCGCGACGCGGAGGAGCTCTACGAAGACCTTCTCGCGCGCGGCCGTCGCCGCTAGGTTTCTCGCCTAGCGCGCGCCGAGCAGCTCGACGTCGAACACCAGCGTGGCGTTGGGCGGGATCACGTTGCCCGCACCGCGCGCGCCGTAGCCGAGATCCGGCGGGATGATCAGCGTGCGCAGGCCGCCCGGCTTCATCGAAGCCACACCCTCGTCCCAGCCGCGAATCACCCGGCCCGCGCCGAGCGGAAACTCGAACGGCTGGCCGCGATCGCGCGAGGAATCGAATTTCCGGCCGCGCTTGCCGTCCTCGAGCAGCCAGCCCGTGTAGTGCACGCGCACCGTCTGACCGGTGACCGGCGAATCGCCCGCGCCTTCGCGCGTGTCGAGAATGCCCAGGCCCGAGCGCGTGCGCCGCGCGGTGGCGAGATCGGGGCTTTGCGCGTCGGCCGAATCGGTCATGAGGAACAGGGCTCCGGGGACAAGCGCCAGAATGGCGCGGCGGGTGGGTTGGGTCATGATGGGCGCGCTTCTATCAGGGTGCGGGGAAATCGACAATGCGCTGCGCGTCGCCCGCCGGCCCGAACACGATGCGCACGATCGCCTCGGCCGCGCGCGCGCGATAGAGCTCGGGATCGGGAAGTTCGATGCGCGCGACCGAACGCGTCAAACGCGGCCGGGGCTCGGCGCGCGACACCGGCACGCGGAACAGCACGCCCACATCCATGCCCGACGACGAGCCGCCCGAAGCGCCCACGCCGACGCCGCCGCGCTCGGGCGGCAAATCGGGCGGCGGCGCCGTCACCTGGATCGCGCGCGCAAGGATCGGTGCCGCACCCGGCAGACGCAGCTCCGCCGCCGTCACGGCCAAAGGATCGTCGGCGCGGATTTCCAGCGTGCGCCCGTCGGGCAACAGCCCCACGCGCAGGCTCGGGGCCGCCGGCGGGGCCGCTTGGCACGCCGCCAGAGCCAGAGCCAGAACCCACGCGCCCGCCCCCCATGCACCCACTTTGCGCCGCAATTTCGCCTCCATCGGGGTTTACGGGACGACTATACTGCGCCGATGGACGAATCCTCGCCCCGCGACGATGTGGCGAACCAGCGCGCGATCGTCGATCGCCGCGCGGTCGACGCGGATCTGCGCGCTTTGGCCCAAGCCCATGACGGGCCGGCCGAGCGCTTGCGCCGCGCGGCGCTCGACCGGCTGAAGGCCGCACTCGCCGCCGGCCGCGCCGAGATCCGCCGCCGCTTCGAGATCAAGCAAGGCGCGCCCGAGGGGGCCAATGGCGCGCAGACCGTGCGCGCCAACGCCTTCTTGATCGATCAGATCGTGCGGCTGGTCTACGACTTCGCCGACCGCCATGTCTATCCGCTCGCCAATCCGACGCAAGGCGAGATCGTGTCGATCGCCGCCGTGGGCGGCTATGGCCGCGCGGAATTGGCGCCGCAGTCGGACATCGATCTGCTGTTCGTGCGGCCCTACAAATCCAGCCCGCGCATCGAGCAGATGGTGGAGTGGACGCTCTACGCGCTGTGGGATCTGGGGCTCAAGGTCGGCCACGCGACGCGCTCGATCGAGGAATGCATCCGCCTGGCGCGCGAGGACATGACCATCCGCACCACGCTGCTGGAGAGCCGCTATCTGTGGGGCGACGACAAACCTTTCGCCGAGGTCAAGAAGCGCTTCCACGCCGAGCTGGTCAAAGGCACGGGTGCGGAGTTCGTCGAGGCCAAGCTGGCCGAGCGCGACGCGCGCCACCAGCGTCTGGGCGATTCGCGCTACGTGCTCGAGCCCAACGTCAAGGACGGCAAAGGCGGCTTGCGCGATCTGCACACTCTGTTCTGGATCGGCAAATATCTGCACCGCGTCGATACGGTGCGCGATCTGGTGCTGAAGGGCGTGTTCACCGCCGAGGAAGCCGCACGCTTCGCCAAGTGCCAGGAATTCCTGTGGAGCGTGCGCTGCCATCTGCACTATCTGGCCGGCCGCCCCGAAGACCGCCTGACCTACGACGTGCAAGCCGATATCGGCAAGCGCATGGGCTACACCGACCATCGCGGCACGCGCGGGGTCGAGCGCTTCATGAAGCACTACTTCCTCGTGGCCAAGGAGGTCGGCGATCTCACGCGCATCTTCTGTTCGGCGCTGGAGATCGAGGAGGGCAAGAAGACGCGTTTCGACGTGGGCAAGCTGTTCCGCCGCGCGCCCAAGAAACTCGGCGATGGGCGCTTCGCCGTCGAAAGCGGACGCCTGACCTTGGCCAAATCCGACGCGTTCGACGCCGATCCGGTCAATTTCCTGCGCATTTTCCGCGTGGCGCAGCTCAACGGGCTGGACGTGCATCCCTACGCGCTGCGCCAGATCCGCCAATCGCTGCGCCGGGTCGACGGCGCGCTGCGCGCGCATGCCGAGGCCAACGCGCTGTTCATGGAGATCCTGACCGACGAGAACGCCGAAGTCGCGCTGCGCCGGATGAACGAGTCGGGCGTGTTCGGCCGTTTCGTGCCCGATTTCGGCCGCGTCGTGGCACAGATGCAGCACGACATGTACCACGTGTACACGGTGGACGAGCACACGATCTTCGCCATCGGCATCCTGCACCGCATCGAGAAGGGCGAGCTCGCCGCCGACCATCCGCGCGCCAGCGAGGTGATCAAGCAGGTGAGCTCGCGCCGCGCGCTGTATCTGGCGCTGCTGCTGCACGACATCGCCAAGGGCCGCGGCGGCGACCATTCGGTCATCGGTGCCGAGATCGCCTTGCGCCTGGGCCCCCGCCTGGGCCTGGCCGCCGAGGAGACCGAAACCGTCGCCTGGCTCGTGCGCCAGCATCTGGCGATGTCCGCGACCGCGTTCAAACGCGACATCCAAGATCCGCAGGCGATCCGCGCTTTCGCCGAGCTCGTGCAAAGCCCCGAGCGCCTGCGCCTGTTGCTGTGCCTGACCGTGGCCGATATCCGCGCGGTCGGGCCGGGCGTGTGGAACAATTGGAAGGCCACGCTGCTGCGCGAGCTTTACGACCGCACGGCCGAATGGCTCGCCGGCGCCTATTCCGAAGAAGGCACGATGAAGCGCGTGGCGATCGCGCAGTCGCGCCTGAAGGACGAGCTCGTCGATTGGCCCGAGCCCGATCTCGCCTGGTTCGTGGGCCTGGGTTATCCCGCCTATTGGCTGTCGCTCGACGCGAGCGGCCAAGCGCGCCACGCGCGTTTCGTGCGCGAAGCCGAGCGCGCCTCGCTGCCGCTGGCGACCGACACGCGCATCGACCGCAAGCGCACCGTCACCGAGATCACGATCTACACCCACGACCATCCCGGCCTGTTCGCGCGCATCGCGGGCGCCATGGCGCTGGCCGGGGCGAACATCGTCGGCGCGCAGATCTTCACGCTGTCCAACGGCATGGCGCTCGACAGTTTCTCGATCCAGGAGCCGCCCGCCGATCCCGAAGGCCAGCCCGCCGCCTTCGACCGGCCCGAGAAACTCGCCAAACTCGCCACCCAAATCGAGCACGCGCTGGGCGGGCGCCTGCGCGTCAAGGAAATGCTCGCCAAGCGGCCGGCGATCCCCAGCCGCACGCGGGTGTTCACCGTGCCGCCGCGCGTGATCGTCGACACGCAAGCCTCCAAGCATCACACGCTGATCGAAGTGAACGGGCGCGACCGGATCGGCTTCCTCTACGACGTCGCGCAGACCTTGACGTCGCTGGGCCTGTCGATCTCCACCGCCAAGATCATGACCTATGGCGAGCGCGCGGTGGACGTCTTCTACGTCAAGGACGTGTTCGGCCATAAGATCGTCGACGAGGCCAAGCTCGAACGCGTGCGCGCGGCTTTGCTCGAGACGCTCGCCGCCGCCGGCGAGGACGCGCCCAAGCGCAAACGCGCCGCCGAAGCGGCGGAGTAGGCG
>JAMNXK010000095.1 GCA_023653245.1 Tagaea sp. | reverse complement strand
GCCCAGCGCGCGGCCTTGCGCGCGACCGACGAAACCGTGCCCCAAGCGCTGTCGCAATGGCGTCCGTCGATCACGCTGTCGGGCAATACCGGCCGGGCGCGGGATTTCTCCTCGACCACATCGACCAATTTCGGCGCCAATGGCTCGCGCGACCAGACCACGGTCGAGAACGAGCGTTTGCGCACGCCCTTGTCGGCGACGCTGACGCTCACCCAGCCGCTCTATCGCGGCGGCCGTTCGACGGCCGAACTCGCCCGCGCGGAAGCCAACGTGCAAGCCGGCCGCGCCCAGCTCGGCGTGGTCGAGCAGCGCGTGCTCCTCGAAGCGGCCACGGCCTATATCAATCTCGCCCAGGCCTTCGCGGTGCTGGAGCTCAACATCAACAACGTCCAGGTCTTGCAACGTCAGCTCGACGCGGCGCGCGACCGCTTCCAAGTCGGCGAAATCACCCGCACCGACGTGAGCCAAGCCGAAGCCCGGCTGTCCCAAGCCCAAGCCAATCGCACGCGCTCGGAAGGCGAAGTCGCGACCACGCGCGCGACCTTCCTGCGCTCGGCCGGACTCGAAGCGGGGCGCGTGCGCGTGCCCGCCGTGCCCAACGGCTTGCCGGGCAACGAGGCCGAGGCGCGCAGCTGGGCGCAAGTCGCCAATCCGAACGTGGTGCAAGCGCGGTTCTCGCACGACGCCGCCGGGCACGACGTGGCGCTGATCGAAGGCGAGCAGCTGCCAACCGTCGCGCTGCAGGCGGATGCGATCAAGGCGCGCGAGACCGCGACCCGCGGCCTCACCCGCGATACGCTGGATTTGCTGCTGACCTTCTCGGTGCCGATCTACCAGCAAGGTGCCACCGACGCGCGCGTGCGCGGCGCCAAGCAGACCCAAGGCCAGCGCCGTACCCAAATCGACGTCGCCACGCGCCAAGCGATCGACGACGCCACGCGCGGCTGGCAGCAGCTGCAAACCGCGCGCGCCCAGATCGGCTCGTTCTCGGCCCAGATCCGCGCCAACGAAATCGCGCTCGAAGGCGTCGAACAGGAAGCGCGGGTCGGCTCGCGCACCGTGCTTGACGTGCTCAACGCCGAGCAAGAATTGCTCAACAGCCGTGTGAGCTTGGTCCAGGCGCAGCGCGACGAAGTGCTGGCCTCCTTCCAGCTGCTCTCGGCCGTCGGCAAGCTGCGCGCGAGCGAACTCGGCCTGCCGGTCGAGGTCTACGATCCGGCGGCGAATCTCAACGCCACGCGCGATCGCTGGCGGGGTAACGACATACCGGGCGAAGAGCCGCGCCGCTGACCATCGCAAGCCCCATGGCGGCGGGGGATTATCTCTGGCGTCCGGACTTGCGCTCGCTTAATCTTTGACCCCGGAACGGTTTAGCGGCGATTCGCCGTCCCGTAACGTTTGCCGCAGCGCTTGGATCGAAACGACGATGACGGATCCCAAGAACCAGCAAGAACCGTCGATGGAGGAGATCCTCGCCTCCATCCGTCGTATCATTTCCGAAGATGGCGATGCGGGCAAAGCTCCGCCGGCGGCACCGGCTGCCGAGGCGCCACCGCCGCCGCCACCCCCTCCGCCGCCGCCACCTCCGCCGCCGCCGCCGCCACCTCCGCCGCCTGCGATGGCGGAGCCCGAGCCCATGGCGATGATGCCGGACCCCGAGCCCGAGCCGATGCCGGAGCCGGAACCCGAGGCGATGATGGAGATGATGGCGCCGCCTCCGCCCCCGCCGCCTCCGCCGCCCCCTCCGCCGCCGCGCCCGGCGCCGCGTCCGCGCATGCCGATGCCGGAGCCCGACCCGATCGACGACGTGTTGGAACTCACCAACGTCGTCGATAAGCCGCCGCCGGTGATGTCGGGCGAGCCGAACCGCTTGATGTCGGACGACGCGGCCAACAAGGCGTCGGAGACATTGCAGGGCCTGCAGGCGCGCGTGCCGCGCAACTTGCTGCTCGGCAATTCGGACCTGACCATCGAAGATCTGGTGCGCGCGGAACTGCGCCCGATCCTCAAAGCGTGGCTCGACCAATATCTGCCCGATCTGGTCGAGCGCATGGTCCAGCGCGAAATCCGCCGCATCACCCGCGAATCTCAGGACTATTGAGCGCGCGGCGCTTGGCGTCTAAACAAGCCCGGCCATGACAGAACCCGCGACCGACGGGACCGCCGAGAGCGGCCTCGCCAAGACCTTTTCGCCCGCCGAGATCGAAGCGCGCCGCTACGCCGCGTGGGAAGCCGCCGGCGCGTTCGCGGCCGATCCGAACTCGGCCAAGACGCCCTATACGATCATGATGCCGCCGCCCAACGTCACGGGCTCGCTGCATATGGGGCACGCGCTGACCTTCACGATCCAGGACGCGCTGATCCGCTTCAAGCGCATGCAAGGGCGCGACGCGCTCTGGCAGCCGGGCACGGATCATGCGGGCATCGCAACGCAAATGGTGGTCGAGCGGCGGCTGGCGGAGAAGGGCACGTTCCTCGACCGCGGCGGCGTGGCGCCGCCAAAGGCGAACGCCACGCTGATCGGGCGCGAGGAATTCCTCGAGGAAGCCTGGGCGTGGAAGGCCGAAAGCGGCGGCACGATCACGCGCCAGCTGCGCCGTCTGGGCGCTTCGCCCGATTGGGCGCGCGAGCGCTTCACCATGGACGAAGGCCTGTCGCATGCCGTGCGCAAGGTCTTCGTCGCGTTGCATCGCGAGGGGCTGATCTATCGCGACAAGCGCCTGGTCAATTGGGACCCGAAGCTGCACACGGCGATCTCCGACCTCGAAGTCGAGCAGCGCGAGATCAAGGGCCAGCTCTGGCACTTCAAATATCCGATCGAAGGCGAGCCCGATCGCTTCATCGTGGTCGCGACGACGCGCCCCGAGACGATGCTGGGCGACAGCGGCGTGGCCGTGCATCCCGACGACGAGCGCTACAAGGCGCTGGTCGGCAAGCACGCGGTTTTGCCGCTGGTCGGCCGGCGCATCCCCATCGTCGCGGACGAATACTCCGATCCCGAGAAAGGGACGGGGGCGGTCAAGATCACGCCCGCGCACGACTTCAACGATTTCGAAGTCGGCAAGCGCCACAAGCTCGCCATGATCGACGTCATGGACAAGGACGCGCGCATCGCCGGCGACGTGCCCGAGCGCTTCAAGGGTCTCGATCGCTACGCAGCGCGCAAGGCGGTGGTGGCCGAGTTCGAGGCGTTGGGCCTGCTCGACAAGGTCGAAGCGCATACGCACATGGTCCCGCACGGGGATCGCTCGGGCGTGGCGCTCGAGCCATGGCTCACCGACCAGTGGTACGTGGACGCCGGCACGCTGGCGAAGCCGGCGATCGAGGCGGTCGAGAAGGGCCATACCGTGTTCGTGCCCAAGCAGTGGGAGAACACGTATTACGAGTGGATGCGCAACATCCAGCCGTGGTGCGTCAGCCGCCAGCTGTGGTGGGGCCATCGCATTCCGGCCTGGTACGCGCCCGACGGATCCGTGTTCGTCGAGGAAACCGAGGCCGACGCCAAGGCCGCCGCGCGCGCCAAGTTCGGCGCGGACGTGGCGCTCGCGCGCGATCCCGACGTGCTCGACACCTGGTTCAGCTCGGCGCTGTGGCCGTTCTCGACCTTGGGATGGCCCGAGAAGACCGCGCATCTCGCGCGCTACTACCCGGGCGACGTGCTGGTCACGGGATTCGACATCATCTTCTTCTGGGTCGCCCGGATGATGATGATGGGGATTCAATTCGGCAATCCGGGCAAGACGCTCGCCGAGCGCGTGCCCTTCAAGCACGTGTACATCCACGCCCTCGTGCGCGACGAGCGCGGGCAGAAAATGTCGAAGTCGAAGGGCAACATCATCGACCCGCTCGACCTGATCGACAAATACGGCACCGACGCGCTGCGCTTCACGCTGTGCGCGCTGGCCGCGCAAGGCCGCGACGTGAAGCTCGCCACGTCGCGCGTCGAGGGCTACCGGAATTTCGTCACCAAGCTGTGGAACGCCAGCCGCTACGCGCAAATGAACGGCTGCGTGCCCGTCGCGGATTTCGATCCGGCGCGCGTGACGCTCACCGTCGACAAATGGCTGATGGGCGAGCTCGCGGCGTGCGCCAAGGCGGTCACCGCGGCGCTCGACGCCTATCGTTTCAACGACGCGGCCGACGCGCTCTATCGCTTCGTGTGGGGCACGTTCTGCGACTGGTATCTGGAATTCTCCAAGCCGCTGCTGACCAGCGGCTCGGACGCCGAGAAGGCCGAAGTGCGCGCGACCACGGCGTTCTGCATCGGTCAGGTGCTGAAGCTGCTGCATCCTTTGGCGCCCTATGTGACCGAGGAGCTGTGGGAAGCGCTCGGCTACAAGGCGGGCGATCGGATGCTCATGGTCGAGACTTGGCCCGTGCTGCCCGAAAGCTTGGGCGACGCGGCCGCGGCCGCCGAAATGAACTGGGTGGTCGCGGCGATCTCCGGCGTGCGGGCTTTGCGCGCGGAGATGAACGTGCCGCAAGGGGCGAAGCTCGCCTTGCTCCATCGCGACGCGGACGAGACGGCCCGCGCGCGGTTGGCGCGCCATGAAGGCTTGATCCAGACGCTCGCGCGCGTCGAGCGCATCGCGGCCGAAACCGGCGGCCCCACGAAGGGCGGCGCGCCGGTGGCGCTGTCCGGGGCGACGCTCGTGCTGCCGCTCGCCGGCGTGATCGACGCGGGCGCCGAGCGCAAGCGGCTGGAGAAGGAAATCGCCAAGCTCGACGGCGAGATCGCCAAGACGGCCAAGAAGCTCGCGAACCCGGACTTTCTCGCCAAGGCCGACCCCGAAGCGGTCGAAGATCAGCGCGAACGCCAGGCCGAGGCCGAAGCCGCGCGGGCGCGCTTCGCCGCGGCGTTGGCGCGGGTGCGGGAGATATAGCGGCCCGAAGCCGCTGTCCGAGCTTTTCGGGTCCAACCCGAGGGCGACGATCTCGTTCGTCGTCCACGCGCTCGCGCGAGAATGGCGTCCCCTAGGGGATTCGAACCCCTGTTTCTACCGTGAAAGGGTGGCGTCCTAGGCCTCTAGACGAAGGGGACGAGCCGACGTCGAAGGGCGTCTGTGTAGCCCCCCGCGCCCGGCAAATCAAGTGCCGGAAATCAGCGCTTTGGCGGCCGAAAACGGCAGGCGCACGCAATCGTGCCGGCTCTTGTGCCGGCCCACGGGCGCGAAGGCCGCCCAAGGCTCGGGCGCCGCACCGCCCGCCAAGGCCGATTCCAGGGCGGCTTCGGCCTGGGCAAGGGCGGCCATGGGCTTGGCGTCGAGCGCGCGCGCCAGGGCGGCCGTCGCGGCCTGGCACAGCGCGCAGCCGCGCACCCGATGCTTGAGCCCGGTGAAGACGCCGCTCTCGATCTTGCCCGCGAGCGTCACCCGATCGCCGCAGAGCGGGTTGTCGACCGTGGCGCCGTCCTTTGGGCCGAGTGCCGCGGCGTAGGTCGCGTCCTTGGCGAGAGCCATCAGCGCGTCGTGATAGAGCGCGTCGCTCATGTCAGCACGCGCTTGGCTTCGGCCAAGCCGTCGAAGAACAAATCGATATCGGCGTCTTCGCAATAGAGCGCCAACGAGGCGCGCGTCGAGCCCGCGAGATCGAACTTCGCGTGCAAGGGCTGCGCGCAATGATGCCCGCCGCGCAACGCCACGCCGAAGCGGTCCATGATCTGGCAGATATCGTGCGGATGGGCACCTTCCAGATCGAAGGACACGACCGGCGCGCGGGCTTGCAAGCCTGTGGGGCCGAGAATGCGCACGCCGGCCGTCGCACCCAACGCGTCGAGCAGACGCTGCGTCAAGCGCAGCTCGTGCGCGGCGATCGCCGCCCAATCGAGCGTGGCGAGCCACGCGCAAGCGGCCCCCAGGCCGATGGCGCCCGAGATCGGCGGCGTGCCCGCTTCGAAGCGGGTGGGGCCCTTGGCCGGTTCGAAGCCGTCGCGCGTCACGCGCGCGATCATCTCCCCGCCGCCCAGGAAGGGCGGCAAGCTTTCCATCCACTCGGCCTTCATCCACAACGCGCCCACGCCGTGCGGGGCGAACGCCTTGTGGCCGCTGAAGGCGTAGAAGTCCGCGCCGAGCGCGTTCACGTCGATGGGCCCGTGCGGCGCGCGCTGGGCGCCGTCGAGCAGAACGCGCGCGCCGACCTTGCGCGCTTCGGCGACGATCGCGGCGACGTCGAGAACCGCACCCGTGACGTTCGACACATGGGCGAGCGCGACGATCTTCGTCTTGGGCGACAGCGACGCGGGCACGATGCGGCCTTCGCCGTCGACGTCGAGAAATCTCAGGGCGGCGCCACCGCGCGCCGCCAACATCTGCCAGGGCACGAGGTTCGAGTGGTGCTCGAGCTCCGACACGACGATCTCGTCGCCCGGCTTCAGCGTCGAACCGAGAGCATGCGCGACCAGATTGATCGCCGCCGTGCAGCCGCTCGTGAACACGATCTCGTCCGGCCGCACGCCGAGATACGCGGCGACTTGCGCGCGCGCGTTCGCGTAGGCCTCGGTCGCCGCCTCGGCCAGCGCGTGCACGCCCCGTTTGACGTTCGCGCGGCTCCCGGTTTCGAAGCGGCGTACCGCGTCGAGCACCAGATCGGGCGTTTGCGCCGACGCGCCGCTGTCGAGATAGGCCAGGCGCTCGCCCGGCCGCGCGAAGATCGGAAAACGCGCGCGCGTCGCGGCGGGATCGAAGCTCACGCGCGCTTCTCCCGCGCCGCTTGGAACGCCGCCAGCGCTTCGGCCGTGTCGAGATCGATCAGCACGCCGTCGTCTTGCATCGCCACCTCGCACAGCCGGTCTTCGTGGCGGCGCATCACGGGGCGCGCGCCCTGGTCGCCGTCCAGCGCCAGGATCTCGGCGAAAAACTCCCGCGCCCACAGGACGGGATTGCCGCGCTTGCCGCCATGGGCGGCGACGCAGATCGAACGGCCCTCGACGGGCGCGAAAGCGGCGATCAGGCGATCGACATGGGCCGCGGTGACCAAGGGCATGTCGCCGAGCAGCACGACCGCCCCGTCGCAGTCGGGCGACACGGCGGCGATGCCGGCGCGCACGGAACTCGCCAGGCCGCTCGCGTAGTCCGGGTTATCGACGATCCGCACGCCCGCCAGCGCCGCTTTGGCGCGCGCGGCATCGTTGCCGAGCACGACGATCGTCTCGGCGGCTTGCGAAGAGGTCGCGGCTTCGACCGCGCGGGCGAGCATCGTTTTGCCGTCGATCTCGACGAACAGCTTGTTGGCCGGCGCCATGCGGCTCGACCGGCCGGCCGCGAGCACGATCGCGGCGATCTTCGGCGCCCTGGGCGCCGTGGCACCGGCGCGGGGGGCGGGGCGCGGGAT
>JAMNXK010000094.1 GCA_023653245.1 Tagaea sp. | reverse complement strand
GGTGCTTGCTTTGGCCGATACGGGCGCCGCGCGCGGCGCCTATGCGCGCGCGCTGCTCGCTTTCGCCGCCAAAGCGCCGGACGCCGACGCGATGCTCGACGCCGCGCTGAAGGCCAATGGCTTCGTGCCCGCATATCTGGTCGGTGACCGCAAGCCGCCCAAGACGTCGCCGCTCGAAGTCCCGCCGGGGGGCCGCGAGGAAGCCGCCGTGATCGCGGTCAACGCCGCGCGGTCCTGGGCGAAGATCGACGGCGCGCTCGCCTGGCTCAAAGCGGCGAAGGGGAAGCGCAAAGAATGACGGATAGAGGCCGGTCAGCTGAGAAAAGCGACCGTCGATGGGGGTGCGATCAATGGAAAGCTCGATAGTCGCGGAGCGCCTTTTCGGCTTCAGCGCGACTAAACTTCGGCTTCAGTTCCAACACCCGGGAAATCCAATTGTCGTCGGTCCAGCCATTTTGCGGGCGTTCACTCTTTTCGACGAACACGAAAGTCGAGATTAGCTCCAACTCCTTGGGCGCCTTCTTTGAAAAATAATTCAAGAAGCGATCGATATTGGAGCGAAGTTGGGCGTCTTCGATTTTTCCACGGCCCGCAATCTCTTCGGCTGCGGGGCCTAGCGAGATATTGTAGGCATTGGCATCACGATCGAAATCGATCTTTATTGCTTTCCAAGAACCAAGCAATTCTATGTCCGAAGCGAGCTCGGACGAAAATGCTCCGTAGGTATAAAACTGGAATCGAAATCCAAACGGTGACCCGACCAATTCCTGAGCCATATGTACGAGCTTTTGGAACTTCTTTTTTCCAAAACGTCCATCCGCGCTAACTCTACGGACAAAATACAAAAGAAGGGAAAAGCGTTCCCAATTCACTTCGGCATACTCCCTGAATGGCGTCTGTAAAATTCTCCCAGACTTTCATCAGTTTGTGAATCTATATTCAAGTATTGACTAACGCGGCCTTTAGTTTTTCGAGTCGCGCCAATGCATCTCCCCGCCGTTCTTGCGGGACATAAAGCCGATGAATGTTAACCGGCTTAAGGCCTTGAACGATATTTGACATCTGATCGAGAGGCATTGTGCGCTGCAATGTACCGGCATCGACCAGAATAGGGATCGAGCGGCCTGTGTCTATCTTGTACCAAGACTGTGAAGCCTTCTTTGTTACGGCGCCCAGCGGTTCAAGCTGGAGCGCCGCGAGATCGAACCTGTCTATCTCGACCGGCTCCGGACTTTCGCTCGTCTTGTGCACGAGCCTGAAGTGCCGACGGTCCCTAAGGATTGCGCCATGCGTTCCGCCGTTCCCTTCGGCAATGGCGCCGAGTACGCGCCAGTCATCCCACTTCAAGTACTCGGAATCGGCGTTCTCAGGCGGCGGAGGAAACTTTCCGCCGGCCCCGGCCAGAATTGTCGATAAGCATTCTTCAAGATGATGGTCGTATATGGATCGAGTTTTATGAAAATAAAGCTGTGTGAACATCATGTAGCGGGCGAGCAGAAGCCCCTCGATCGCATGAACGCCCCCTTCATCGACGCCGATCTGATGCCCCTCTCCCTCGAGAGACGGACAAAGTCTTAGCGAGTGGATCACCCGATCGAGGTCAAACCGCCCGTAGGACACGCCCGTGTGATACGCGTCTCTCAACAAATAATCCATCCGATCGGCGTCCATTTGCCCCGATACGATCGGTTTCCAAACGAGATCCGCCCTCGTCGGAATCCCCCCTGCGAACACGGACGAAATATCGGAGATCTTGATTCCCACTCGCTGCGCCGATTTGTGGGAATCGACAAGGTCACCAAGGCAATTCAGGACAATGCTCTTGGAGTAGTCCTCGTGAGTATGCGCCTCGCCGGTCTTCGGATCGATCGGGAGCAAGTGTTCGCCCGCATGCGAAAAGGGCGTGTGACCGACATCGTGCAGCAAAGCGGCGATCCTGATGATCTGGAGCTGACGATTGAGCTGATCGGAGTTGTACTTGTACTCCCCCTCCAAGACTTGCTTGTCCCTCGCGCAAATGGACACGAAAACTCGGGTCGCGACATGCATCACTCCTAGGGAGTGCGCGAATCTCGTGTGCATCGCTCCCGGGTAGACGACATCCGTCCACGCCAGTTGCCGGATTCGTCTGAGTCGCTGAAAAACAGGGTGATTGATGATGTCCCATTCAAGCTGATTCAGCTCGATGAACCCATGAATTGGATCACGAATCTCGAACTTCCCGAGCGAGAAATCAACCGACGGCATTGTCTTGGTTGCTCTAACAATCAATTGGATCCGATCACACTAGGTTGCCGTCGGTCCAACTGTCAATCGACGTTCGGCATTCAGGCGAAGTCGCGTGTGAGCAAGCCGACGCGCGCGGACTACAGCCGCACCACGGCGCCCCCGGCGGCCGCCGCGTCCTCGGGATCGTGGGTGACCAGCAGGCACGGGATGTTCCGCGCGCGGATATGCGCGAACACGAATTCGCGCATGCGCCCGCGCAAGCCCGCGTCGAGCTTGGAGAACGGCTCGTCGAGCAGGATCGCCTTGGGCTCGGCCAGCAGCGCGCGCATCAGCGCCACGCGTGCGCGCTGCCCGCCCGACAGCGTCGCCGGATCGCGGGCTTCGTAGCCGTCGAGCTCGGCCTCGGCCAAGGCGGCGGCGACCCTTTCCTTTCGATCCTTCGCGGCGCGCGGGATCGCGAAAGCGAGATTGCCGCCCACCGACAGATGCGGGAACAGCAGATCGTCCTGAAACAGAATGCCGACACGCCGCTTTTCGGGCGGCAATCCGTCGAGCGGCGCGCCGTCGAGCGCGGCGCGCCCCTCGGCCGCGAAGGCCGGATCGAGCGTGCCGCACAGGAAGGCGAGCAGCGAGGACTTGCCCGAGCCCGAGGCTCCCATCACGCTCGCGCACTCGCCGGGCCGCACGGCGAGATCGAGCGGCCCGATCAGGCGCTTGCCGCCCAAGCGCAACGTCACGCCGTCGAGGACCAGACCGCTCATCGCATGCCCCGCCGGTGCCGGAACAGGAAGGCGGGCAAGGCCAGCGCCGCGGCGTAGAAGAGCAGCGGCAACGCCGCTTGCGCGAAGGCGTAGACGCCGAGCACGCGCCGGTCGCCGCCCGAGGATAGCGTCACCGCTTCGGTCGTCAGCGTCGCCCAGCGGCCGCCGCCGGCGAAGAGCGTGGGCAGGTACAGCGCCACCGAGACCGCGAAACCGATGGCGCAAGCGGCGAGCAGCGGGCGCGCCAGCAACGGCAGCTTGACCGCGAAGAAAGCGCGCGCCGGCGAAACGCCCAGGCACAGGGCCGTGCGGACGTAGCGCGGATCGAGTTTGCGCCACGGCTCGGCGAGCGCCAAGAACACGTAAGGCAGCACGAACAGCAGATGCGCCCAGACCAGCGCCGCGAAGGCGCCGTCGGCGTCCAGGCGCACGAGCACCGCCTGCGCGCCGATCAGGAACGAGACCTGCGGGATCAATAGCGGGGCGTAGAGCGCCCACAGCGCGCGCCGCCCGTCGAGCCCGCGCCGCGTCTCGTTCTCCAGGCACGAGATCGCGAGGACCAGCGCCAAGCCCGTCGCGCACGCGGCGACGCCCAGCGTCGTCCAAGCCGGGCCGGCAAGGGACGCGCGCAGCCAGTTCTCGAGCGTCCACGCCGCCGGCAGATCGTCCGGAAAGCGCCAGCTCGACGCGAAGGACCACACCGCCACGCCGAGCAGCGAGGCGATCGCCAAGCCGAAGCTCGCCGTCATCGCCGCGCGCGCCGCGGCACCCGAAATCGAGATCGACCGGCCGCGCGCGCCGGCGACCAGCCAGCGCGCGCTGCCCCGCGCGATCAGGATCTCGCCCAGCCGCCACGCGCCGATCGATGCGAGCACCAAACCCAATTGCATCAACGCGGCGGCGGCGGCGGGGAAGAACAGGTCCAGATGCGGATCCGACGCCCAGCGCACGATCAGCACGGGCAAGGTCGGCGGATTGGTCGGCGCCAGGATCAGCGCCACATCCACGCTCGACAGCGAGAACGCGAGCACGGCGTAGACCGGCAGACGGACGAGCGGATAGAGCCTCGGGATCGCGACCTTCGCCCAGGCCATCACGGGGCCGTAGCCGAGCGTGCGCGCGGTCGTCACGGCGCGGCCGGCATCGGTCTGGCCCAGCGCCGCCACGAGGCAGAGCAGCAGGTACGGCGCTTCCTTGAGCACGAGCCCGGCGACGAAGGCGAGACCCCACGCATCCGACACCGTGGCGAGGTCGGGCGGGCGATCCCAGCCCGAGATTTCCGGCGAGATCAGCCGCGCGATCCAGCCCGAGGGTGCCACCAGAAACGCGAAGCCGATCGCCAAAGCCGCGTGCGGCGTGGCGAGCAGCGGCGCCAGCAGGGCTTGCGCGCGCGCGAAGCCCCGCGTGCCGTGCGCGGCGGCGCAGAATCCCAAAGCGAGGGCGAGGGACAGCGCCGTCGCCAAGAACCCGCTGGTCAGCGTCAGCGCGATGCCGGTGCCCAGGCCGGGCTGTTCGAACAGGCGCGCGAAGGGATCGAGGCTCGGCGCATGCCCGCCCAAGGCGGGCAGATAGCCGAAAGCCGGCAAGGCCGTGCCGAGCAGCCCCGCGATCACGGGGCCGAGGAAAATCGCGAGCGTGAGTGCGGGTGCCCAGCGCAGCATGCGCTCAGCGTAGCACGCGGCGTTCCCAATCGGCCGTCAGGCGCGTCATCCACGAAGGATGCGGCTCGGGCAGCGCGCGGCCCAGCTCGGCCGCCGACGGCATGCCGGGGATCGCGGGCAATCCGAGGAAATGGCGGCGCGCGTCGGGCGGCAGGCGCTCGACGTCGAGCACGGTGGGATTGCCGAGATGGCGCGGATCGTTCATGCGCGCTTGCGCCTCGGCCGAGAGCAGGAAGTCGGACGCGACCATCGCCGCCTCCGCGTTCGACGCGTTGAACGGAATCGCCACGAAGCTCGTATTCGCGATCGTTCCGCCCGCCAGCCCGGCCGCGCGCGCGCTCGCGGGCAGCAGGTCGTTGGCGATCGACACGGCCGCCTCGGCCGGATTGAAGGAGAACATGAGGTCGATTTCGCCGTCGTTGAGCAGCGCGCGCACGGCCGGGCCGCTCTCGGGGAATTGCGCGCCCCGGCGCCACAGATGCGGCCGCAAGGCGTCGTACCAGGTCCACAGCGGTGCCGCCGCCGTTTCGTAGGTCGCGTCGGCGACGGGGCGCCCCAGCGCTTGCGGGTCGGGGGCCAATTCGAACAAGGCTTGCTTGAGGAACGTCGCCCCCAGGAAGTTCCGCGCCGTGGGATGCGCCAAGCGCCCGGGATTCGCGCGCGCCCAGTCGAGCAATTCGGGCATCGCGCGCGGCGGACGGGGCACGCGCGCGGAATCGTACACGAGCACGATCTGCGCCATGCGCCAGGGTGCCGCGTAGCCTTCGACGGGAACGGTGAAGTCGACGACGGTCGAGGGCTTGCCCTCGACATCGACGAAGCGGAAATTGGGCAGGCGCTCGGCGAAGGGGCCGAAGAGCAGTCGCTGGTCCTTCATCGCCAGGAAGTTCGGGCCGTTGAGCCAGATCAGATCGACCGACCCGCCGGTCTCGCGGCCGGCGGACTTCTCGGCGATCACGCGCTGCACGGCTTCGGACGTGTCGCGCAACCGCACATGCCGCAGGTCGATCCCGTACGCCGCGCGCACGCGTTCGGCCGCCCAGGCGATGAAGGCGTTGGTGCGCTCGTCCCCGCCCCAGGCGTTGAAGAACACCGGCTTGCCGCGCGCGCGGGCGAGGACGTCGCGCCATTCGGGCGCCTGGGCGAAAACGGGCAGGGGGGCGAGAGCGGGCAGGGCGGCGAAGGCGCCCGCGCTCGCGACGAACGCGCGCCGACCGATCACTGGGCCGCCTCGCGCGCCGCCCGGCGGCGCAAGCGCGCGGCTTCGATGCGCGCGCCCATCTTCTCCTCGAAGAAGCGGTCGCAGCCGATGCATAGATTCGCGTAGTCGCGGCCCGAGACGGTCTTGGTCCGCGACGCCGCTTCGAACTTCTCGACATCCCAGCCGTCGGCCAGACCCATGTGGCGCGGGTTCCCCGCCGAGATCGCCTCGAAAGCGGGATCGCCTTTGAGGCTTTCGAGGATATCGATCAGCCCGTCCTCGAGCAGATTGCCGATCGGCAGCTTGGTCTTGAGGCAGCACGGAAAGACCGACCCGTCGGGCTCGACCGAAACTTCCGCGCCGGATTCGCCGTGGCGCAAGAAATTCAAACCGCCCGACCAGCGCGCGCAGAAATCGTCCGCCAGCGTGGCGTGCGACAGATCGTTCGCCCAGGCGCGGCCGCGCGGCCAGATCTTGCCGATCCAGGTGTCGGGCGTGGCGCCGAAGAAGGAGAAGACCGGGCCCTTTTCGTCGAGCCATTTGCGGCTTTGCGTGGCGAGGCCGCTCTGGCTCATGCCGCGGCTTTCGAACAGGCGGGTCAGGCCGTCCTTGAGCTTCTCGGCCTCGATATTGACGTGGAAATCGTCGAGCCCGGCGCAGGAAATCATCCACACCCCACGCGACAGCAGGTCATCCACGATCGCCGGCGTCACCAGATCGCCGGTGGTCTGGACCACGATCTTCACCCCGCCGCGATCCTTGTACTTGTCGCGCAGGCGCTCGATCACCTTGTAGGTCACGTCCTCGCGGATCGGGTCGAGCAGCGATTCCCCGCCCGACAGGATGATCCGCCCGACCTTGGTGGCACCGCCATCCTCGCGGTCGCGGTACAGCATCGAATCGGGGAACGAATCCACGATGCGCGGGAAATTGGCGACGGCTTCCGCCAGCACGCCCTTCATTTCCTTGGCGTTGTAGGGACGGAAACGCGCCTCGTAGCAGTGCTTGCACCGCCGATGACACGCCCAGCTCATGACATAATAGATCGATTCCACGCGGACTCTCCCCCGCTGGGTTCGCGGCACCCGGTCCCGAAGTTACATCATTCCGGCGCACCGCCCAAATCGGCGAGCATCGGCTCGGCATGGACGTTGCGCAGGAATTTCGACAAATCCGTGGCGACGATATTGGTCGTCGCCGTGTTGACCAGCGGATGGCAGTTCAAGGATGGCTGCGTCATCATCCAGGCGTCGAGCACGACGGTCACGCGGCGGGCGTCGTCGTTGATGGGGGCGAAAGGCGTGACCGCGCCGGGGATCACGCCCAGCACATCCATCAGCAGCGGGGCCGAGCCGAAGGACAGGCGCTTGGACCCGATCAGGGCCGGCAGCGTTTTCAGGTCGATCGCCCGTTCCCAGGGCGCCGACACGAGCCACAGCCGGTCCTTGGCGTCCTTGAGGAACAGATTCTTGACGTTGACGCCGGGCAGCAGCGCGCCGTGCAGGCG
>JAMNXK010000093.1 GCA_023653245.1 Tagaea sp. | reverse complement strand
GAAGCCTTGATCGGCCTTTGCGGTTTCGTGTTGCTGCTCGCGGGCGCCACCTATGCGCGCTCCTATCTCGTCACTTGGCTGGGCGAACGCGTCGCGGCCGATCTGCGCCGCCTGGTGTTCGAGCGCGCGCTCGCCTTGTCGCCCGCCTACTACGAGCTCACGCGCACGGGCGAGGTCGTCTCGCGCCTGACCGCCGACACCGCGACGGTCCAGACCATCGTCGGCTCCTCCGCCTCGATGGCGCTGCGCAACGTACTGCTGTTCGCGGGCGGCTTGGCGATGATGGCGATCGCCAGCCCGAAGCTGACGGGGATCGCACTTCTGGTCCTGCCGCTCATCGTGGTGCCGCTGATCGCTTTCGGGCGCAAAGTGCGCAAATTGAGCCGCGAAAGCCAGGATCGCCTCGGCGACGTGGGTGCCGATATCGAGGAATCGCTCGCCGCGATCCGCACCGTGCAGGCTTTCGGGCGCGAGCGCGCGGACGCGGCGCGCTTCGGCGCGCGCGTCGAAGCCGCGTTCGACGCCAACGCCAAGCGCGCCCGCGCGCGTTCGGCGTTGATCGCCCTGGTCATGCTGCTGGTGTTCGGCGCGGTCGGCTTCGTGTTGTGGGTCGGCGGGCGCGACGCGATCGCGGGCGAGATCACGGCGGGCCAGCTTTCGGCCTTCGTGTTCTACGCGGTCGTGGTCGCCGCCTCGGTGGGGGCGATCAGCGAATTCGCCGCCGATCTGCAGCGCGCGGCGGGCGCTTGCGAGCGCCTGTTCGAACTCGCCGACGAGGTGCCGCAAATCCAAGCGCCGGCGGCGCCCGTGAAGCTGCCGGAGCGCGGGAGCGCGCGCGTCGAGTTCGAGAGTTTGAGCTTCGCCTATCCCTCCGCACCCGCGCGCGCGGTGCTCGACGGGCTGAGCTTCGCCGTCGAACCCGGCCGGACCGTGGCGATCGTCGGACCGTCGGGTGCGGGCAAGACGACGATCTTCCAGCTCCTGCTGCGCTTCTACGATCCGCAGGAAGGTGCGATCCGCTTCGACGGCGTGCGCCTGGCCGACGCCGATCCGGCGGCTTTGCGCGCGCGCATCGGCCTGGTCGCGCAAGAGCCGACGATCTTCGCCGCCGACGTGATGGAGAATATCCGCTACGGGGCGGAAGGCGCGTCCGACGAACGCGTGCTGGCGGCGGCGCGCGCCGCCCATGTCGACGAATTCGCCGAGCGTCTGGCGCAAGGCTGGAACACTTTCCTGGGCGAGCGCGGCGTGCGCCTGTCGGGCGGGCAGCGCCAGCGCATCGCCATCGCCCGCGCGCTGGTGCGCGATCCCGCCCTGCTGCTGCTCGACGAAGCGACCAGCGCGCTCGACGCCGAGAGCGAGCGCCATGTCCAATCCGCGCTCGAAACCGCCGGCAAGGGGCGGACCGTGCTGGTCATCGCCCATCGCCTGGCCACGGTCGCGCGCGCCGATCGGCTGCTGGTGCTCGACAAGGGCCGGTTGGTGGCGAGCGGAACCCATGCCACACTGATGGCGGAAGGCGGGCTCTATGCGCGCCTGGCCGCGTTGCAATTCCAGGCCCCGGAGTCCCGAGGACCGATCGCATGAAGACGAGTTTCGCCGCCGCTTTCTGTCTGCTGGCGCTGGCCGCGTGCGGCAGCGACCCGGTTTTGCGCGGCCCCTCGCCCCAGCAATTGCGCGCGATCGAGCGGCTCTCGGATCAGGATTTCGCGATCCCGGTCGAGGGCGGCCAATCGCTGCTGATGCCGGTCTTCGCCGACAAGAAGCTCGTCGATCCGCATCCGGGCGTCGAGTTCGTGGCGATCGGCATCCAGGATCCGGCGCGCAACGCCGGGCTCGAATTCGACCGGCTGCTGCGCGTGGTGGGCGAGGGGCCGGCCACCATGGTGATGGTGCCGCAGTTCCTCGCGGCGCAGGACGCCGACCGCCATCGCCTGGGCCCGGATTTCGCGCGCTGGACGCTCGACGGCTGGAAGGACGGCGGCAATTCGCGCCCCGCCACGGTCGCCGACGACGGCGCGCTCGCCTCGTCGTTCCAGGCGATCGACGCGCTGCTGCTGTTCTTGGCCGACCGGCAGAACTTCCCCGATCTGAAGCGCGTGTCGATCGTAGGTTACGGCCAGACCGCGCGCTTCGTGCAGCTTTACGCCGCGACCGCGCGCGGGCTCGAGGCGGCGCAAGGGGCGGGGATTTCGGTGCGCTTCGTCGTCGCCGCGGCCGACACTTACGTTTATTTCGACGAGGATCGGCCCGCGCGGTCCCACGAATCGGGCTTCGCGCCGTTCGAGCGCGAGCGGTGCAACGGATTCAATTACTGGCCCTACGGCTTCGTGCTGCCCGCGCCTTACGCCTCGGGTCATCGGCCGCGCGATCTGGCGCGCGCCTATGCCGAACGCGAGGTCGTGTACCTGATCGGCGAGCGCGATTCGGAAATCGGCGACCGCGGCTGCGAGGCGCGCGCCCAAGGCCGCGACCGCGCCGAGCGGCTGGCGAATTACATGCTCTACCTCGCGCGCGTCGCCGGCGCCGCGCCGGCGTCGCATTCGCGGTTCGCGGCCCCCGGCGTCGGCGCCGATCCGGTCGCGTTGCTCGCCAGCCCGTGCGGCCGCGCGGCGCTCAAAGGCGAAGCGCGCTGCTGATCAAATCCACGCGATGCGCAGGATGTTCGTCGCCCCCGGCGTGCCGAAGGGCACGCCCGCGGTGATCGCGATGGTTTCGCCCGGATCGGCGAAGCCTTCCGCGCGTGCGACCTTCACGGCCTTCTCGACCATGTGGTCGAAGACCGAGAATTCCTCCGACACCACGCAATGCGTGCCCCAGCACAGCACCATGCGCCGCGCGGTGCGGCGATTCTGCGTGAGGCACAAGATCGGCGCCACCGGCCGCTCGCGCGCCGCGCGCAACGTGGTCGAGCCCGAGGTGGTGAAGGTGACGATCGCCGCGGCCTTGATCGTGGCGGCGACTTGCGCGGCCGCGGCCGTGATCGCGTCGGCGGCCGTGGGCTCGGGCTTGGCGTGGTCGGCGTCCATGATCGGCCGGTAGCTGGGATCGCGTTCGACGCGCGCGATGATCCGCTCCATGATTTCGACCGCTTCCATCGGGTATTCGCCCGACGCGGTTTCGGCCGACAGCATCACCGCGTCGGCACCATCGTAGACGGCCGTGGCGACGTCGGATGCTTCCGCGCGCGTCGGCGTGGGCGCGTGGACCATCGATTCGAGCATCTGCGTGGCCACGATCACCGGCCGTCCCACGCGCCGGCACACGCGCACGATGCGCTTTTGCAGCGTCGGCACGTCCTCGGGCGGCATCTCCACGCCCAGATCGCCGCGCGCCACCATCACGCCGTCGGCGAGCTCGACGATCTCCTCCAGCTTGTCGATGGCCGAGGGCTTCTCGAGCTTGGCGCACACGCCCGCCCGGCCTTGCACGAGCTTCTTGGCCTCGGCGATGTCCTCGGGCCGCTGCACGAAAGACAGCGCGATCCAATCCACGCCCAGCTCCAGCGCGAAGGCCAGATCGCGCCGGTCCTTCTCGGTGAGCGCCGAGATCGGCAGCACCGTGCCGGGCACGTTCACGCCCTTGCGGTCGGAGATCGCGCCCGCGACGATCACCTCGCACAGCGCGTGCGACGCGGAGGTTTCGAGCGCGCGCAACCGCACGCGCCCGTCGTCGACCAGCAGATCCTGGCCGGGCGACAGGGCGGCGAAAATCTCGGGATGGAGCAAGGGCGCGCGCGTCGCGTCGCCCGGGGTCTTGTCGAGATCGAAGCGGAACTTCGCCCCCTTCTTGAGCTGGGCCGAGCCGTCCTTGATGACCCCGACGCGCAGCTTGGGGCCCTGCAGATCGGCCAAGATCGCCACCGGCCGGCCGGTCTTCGTCTCCAGCGCGCGCAGAATGTCGTAGCGCTTCTTGTGGTCCTCGTGCGCGCCATGGCTGAAATTGAGCCGGAACACGTCGGCCCCCGCGCGGAAGATCGCTTCGATCGTCGCGGGATCGGTGGTCGCGGGCCCGAGTGTGGCGACGATTTTCGTGGCGCAGATGCGGCGCATGTCTCCCCCTTAGCTTGCCACCAAGATAGCCCGGAAATCGTTCACGTTGGTATGGGTCGGTCCGGTGACGACTAGATCGCCCAGCGCCTTGAAATAGGTATAGGCGTCGTTGTTGGCGAGGAACATCTTCGCCTTCGGCCCGCGCGCCAGCGTGTCGGGTGCGACGATCGCACCGGCATTGTCCTCGGTGCCGTCGATCCCGTCGGTGTCCCCGGCGATCGCCCACACGCCCGCCATGCCGTCGAGCTCGACGGCCAGAGCCAGTGCGAATTCCGAATCGCGCCCGCCGCGCCCCTTGCCGCGCACCGTCACGGTCGTCTCGCCGCCCGACAGCACGACGCAAGGTGCCGACACCGGCCCCTCGCCCCGCCGGATCGCGCGCACGAGGGCGGCGTGATCGCGCGCCACGTCGCGGCTTTCGCCTTCCAAATCGGGGCCGAGCGAGTGGACCGCGTAGCCGTGCTTCCTGGCCAAGGCCGCCGCCGCGTCGAGCGATTGGGTGGGGGCGGCGATGAGCTTGTACGCGGCGTTGATCAGCGCCTTGGGCGTTTCGGAAGCGGGATCGGCGAGGCGTGCCGCGATCCCCGGCGCCGCGTCGATCTTGTACTTGGCCAGCACGGCGCGCGCTTGGTCGAGCGTGGTCGGGTCGGGCACGGTGGGTCCGGAGCCGATGGTCGAGGGATCGTCGCCGGGCACGTCGGAAATCGCGAGCGTCAGCACGCGCGCGGGCATCGCGGCTTGCGCCAGACGCCCGCCGGCGATCGAGGAGAGATGCTTTCGCACCGTGTTCATCTCGACGATGTTGGCGCCCGATTTGAGCAGCGCCGAGGTCAGCGCGCGAAGTTCGTCGAGCGTCACGGGCGGGGCGGGCAGGCTCAGCACCGCCGAGCCGCCGCCGGAAACGAGCGCCAGCACCAGATCGTCCGGCGTGAGCCCGCGCACCATCTCGCGCAGGCGGGCGGCCCCGTTCATGCCCGCTTCGTCGGGCACGGGATGGGCGGCCTCGACGATCTCGATCCGGCGGCACGCCGCCCCATGGCCGTAGCGCGTGACGACCAGCCCCGAGATATCCGCGTCCCAGCGATCTTCGACCGCCTTGGCCATCGCGGCCGAAGCCTTGCCGGCACCCACGACGATGGCGCGGCCCTTGGGCCGGGGCGGCAGGAATTCGGGCACGCGCAACGCCGGTTGGGCGGCGGCGACGGCCGCTTCGAACAGCGCGTGAAGGAGGCGTCTGGGTTCCATGCGCGCGAACGCTAGCAGGTTTGGCGGGAACCGCGCAAAAGCGGCTATAGTCGCGCGGTCATGGAGTCCTTGCTCGCCCCCGAAGAAGCGCCGGCCGCGCGCATCCTCAATCCCGAGGGCAAAGCCGATCTGCTGCTGATCTGCGATCACGCCAGCCGTGCGGTGCCCAAGACGCTCGGCGATCTGGGCGTGCCGCGCGCCGAATGGGACCGGCACATCGCCTTCGATATCGGCGCCGAACCCGCCGCGCGGGTTTTGTCGGAACGTTTCGACGCGCCCTTGGTCGTGTCCGGGTATTCCCGGTTGGTGGTCGATTGCAACCGCCGCCCCGAGGATCCAACCGCGATGCCCGAGATCGCCGACGGCACGCCGATTCCCGGCAATCGCGATCTGCCGCCGGCCGAGCGCGCGCGGCGCTTGCGCGATCTGCACGCGCCCTATCACGCCGCGGTGGCGCAAGCGATCGCCAAGTATCGGACCGCCGGCCGCGTGCCCATCGTCGTGGCGATGCATTCCTGCACGCCGGTGTTCAAGGGCTTCGAGCGGCCTTGGCATGTCGGGATCTTGTGGAAATCCGACCCGCGTCTGCCCGTGCCCTTGATGAAGGCCCTGGCCGACCAGCCGGGCGTGAACGTGGGCGACAACCAGCCTTACGACGCGCGCGACGGTCACGGCTACACGATGCGCACGCATTGCGAGATGGCGGGCATTCCGCACGCATTGATCGAGCTGCGCCAAGATCTGGTCGATACGCGGGCCGGCGTCGCCGAATGGGCCGGGATTTTCGGCGACGCGTTGGAAGTGGCGTTGCGGGCGCCCGGTCTCGACCGGCTGGAGGTTTATCCGTGAAGGATCCCGACTTCACCCTCGGCGTCGAGGAGGAGTATCTGCTGGTCGACCGGGCGACGCGCGATCTGGCGCGCGATCCGCCCGCCGATCTGGTGGCGCAGACCGAAGCCGCACTCGCCGCGCGCGGCATGCCCGGCCAGGTGAGCCCGGAATTCCTGCGCGCCCAGATCGAAGTGCAGACGCGCGTGTGTACGACGGTTGCCGAGGCGCGCGCGCAGCTCGTCACGCTGCGCAAGACGGTCGCGGAAGTGGCCGGGCGTCACGGCCTCGCCCCCATCGCCGCCTCGACCCATCCATTCGCGGAATGGCGCGGGGCGGGGGCGACCGACCGCGAGCGCTACCGCGCGCTCGAGCGCGATCTGCAAGGCGTGGGACGGCGGCTGGTGATCTGCGGCCTGCACGTGCATATCGGGATCGAGGACGAAGAGCTGCGCGTCGATCTGATGAACCAGGCCGGCTATTTCCTGCCGCATTTGCTGGCGCTGTCGACGTCCTCGCCGTTCTGGCGCGGCGAAGACACGGGCCTGGCGAGCTACCGCATCGCCATCTTCAACGAGCTGCCGCGCACCGGCCTGCCCGATCATTTCGAAAGCTGGGGCGAGTACCGGCGCCAGGTCGATCGGCTGGTGAAAGCCGGCCTCATCGACGACGCTTCGAAAATGTGGTGGGACATCCGCCCCTCGGCGCGCTTCCCGACGCTGGAAATGCGCGTGACCGATATGTGCACCGCCCTCGACCACGCGATCGCCATCGCGGCCTTGTACCGGTCGCTGATCTCGATGCTCTGGCGGTTGAAGACATCGAACCAGCGCTGGCGCATCTATCCGCATATGCTGATCGAGGAAAACCGCTGGCGCGCCCAGCGCTACGGCATCGACGAAGGCCTGGTCGATTTCGGCAAGGGCGAGATCGTGCCCGTGGCGGCGCTCGTCGACGAGCTCATCGAACTCGTGCGCCCCGACGCCGAGCGCCTGGGCTGTCTGGCCGAGGTCGAAGGCGCGCGCGCGATCTTGCGCGACGGCACGTCCGCGCATCGCCAGCGCCGCGCGTTCAAGGCCGCATTGGATGCCGGCAAGACCAAGCCGCAGGCACTCGAAGCCGTGGTCGACGAATTGATCGCGGGCACGGTGGCGGGGCTGTGACGCCGTCCCTATATTGAGAGCGAGGAGATCCCCCATGGACGACAAAACCCGCACCGAACTGGAAGCCGCCGCGTTCCG
>JAMNXK010000092.1 GCA_023653245.1 Tagaea sp. | reverse complement strand
GATCCTCGGCTGCCTGGCCGTGCAGTTCGTGCCGTCCCGGGCGGTCGTGTTGCTCGCCTTGGGGCTGTTGCCGCTGCTCTTCCGGCGAATCCCCGAACGCCTCCAGGGCGATCCGCGCAAGGGGCGGGATTCGTTCCTGTGCGGCGCGGTCTGCGTGGCGCTGATGTTGATCAGCGGCGCGCCCGGGCCGCTGCTCGACACGTTCCTGCAGCGGGGCGGGCTCGACCGCAAAGCGATCGTCGCGACCAAGGGCGTGTGCCAGGTCTTCGGCCACGCGGCCAAGGTCGTGTATTTCGGCGGGTTCTACGGGGCGACCGATCTCGACGACGCGCCGGTCTACGCGCTGGCGATCGCGGTCGCGATGGCGGGCACGACGCTCGGCGGCCTCGTGCTCGCGCGCATGACCGACACCGATTTCCGCCGCTGGACCGACCGGATCATCCTGTGCGTGTGCGCGTGGTACGTGGCGCACGGGCTCTATCTGCTTTTCGGAGGTTGAAGATGTCCGATCCCGTCGAGCCTTTGATCGCCGACATGGTGGAATACCTGGCCGAGGCGCCGCGCAGCTACGCCGAGGCGCAAAGCGCCTGGCGTACCTCGTGCCCGCGGCTGCCGGTGTGGGAGGAAGCGGCCGAGCGCGGCCTGGTCGCGCGCGATCTCCTGCCCGACGGCACGCCCGGAATCGTGCTCACATCGGCGGGGCTCGCCTTTCTCGCGCGCACTCGACGCGGCGCGTAACCCGCGCCACTCTGCGCCCGGTGAACGGGCTTCCCGATCCTTTCCGAACCTGGCTGGACGCGCGCGGCTGGTGCTTGCGCGCGCATCAGGCGGCGTTGTTGGCGCAGGCGCGGGACGGGCGCTCGGCGCTGCTCGTGGCACCCACGGGGGCCGGCAAGACGCTCGCGGGCTTCCTGCCGAGCCTGGTCGAACTCGCGACGGACCCGGCGCCGGGACTGCACACGCTCTATATTTCGCCGTTGAAAGCGCTGGCCATCGACGTGCACCGCAACGTCGAAAAGCCCATCGCCGAGATGGATCTGCCGATCTGGGCCGAGACGCGCACCGGCGACACGCCCCAAGCCAAGCGCGTGCGCCAGCGCAAATCCCCGCCGCATATCCTGATGACCACGCCCGAATCGCTGGCGTTGCTGCTCTCCTACCCGGACGCGCGCGCCGTCTTCGGGCGGCTGCGCGCGGTGGTCGTCGACGAGATCCACGCGCTCGCCGGCACCAAGCGCGGCGATTTGCTCGCCCTCGATCTGTCGCGCTTGGCCGAGGTCGCGCCGCAAGCGCGCCGCGTCGGGCTGTCGGCGACGGTCGCCGACCCGCCGGCGCTCGCGCGGTATCTCGCTTCGGGCCAGGACGCGAAGCCGGCGATCGTCCAAGGCGAGGTGGGGGCCAAGGCGCGCGTCTCGATCCTGGTGCCCGAGGCGCGCATGCCCTGGGGCGGGCATATGGCGACGCACGCGCTGCCGGACGTCTATCTGGCGCTCAAGGCGGCGCGCTCGGCGATCGTGTTCGTCAACACCCGCGCGCAAGCCGAGATTTGCTTTCGCGAGCTGTGGAAGCTCAACGAGGCGAATCTCGCGATCGCCTTGCATCATGGCTCGCTGGCACCCGAGCGGCGCCGCAAGGTCGAAGCGGCGATGTCGGCGGGCAAGCTGCGCGCGGTGGTGGCGACTTCGTCGCTGGATCTCGGGATCGATTGGGGCGACGTCGATTTGGTGGTGCAGATCGGCGCCCCCAAGGGGGCCGCGCGCCTGATCCAGCGCGTGGGCCGCGCCAATCACCGGCTCGACGAATCCTCGCGCGCGATCCTGGTGCCCGCCAACCGTTTCGAGATGCTCGAATGCCGTGCCGCGATCGCGGCCTTGGAAGCGCGCGAGATCGAGCCTTTGCGCGCGCCGCCCGGTGCGCTCGACGTGCTGGCGCAGCATCTGCTGGCGAGCGCGTGTTCCGAGCCTTTCGACGGCGATGCGGCCTACGCGCGCGTGCGCCGGGCGGCACCTTACGCGGATCTCGCGCGCGCGGATTTCGACAAGGTGCTCGGCTTCGTCGCCGATGGCGGCTACGCGCTGGGTGCGTACGAGCGCTTCAAGCGCTTGAAACACGACGACGACGGCGGATGGACCGTGGCGAGCGCGCTCGCCATGCGCCAGTACCGGCTCAATGTCGGCACCATCGTCGAGGAGCCGATGTTGAACGTCGCTTTCCGGCGCGGCAAGCGCCTCGGGCGGATCGAGGAGAACTTCGTCGTCCACCTCGCACCCGGCGACACGTTCGCTTTCGCGGGCCAAGTGCTGCGCTACGAGGGCATGCGCGAGACCACGGTCGAAGTCAGCCGCGCCAAGGACGACCAGCCCAAAGTGCCGATCTTCGCGGGCGGGCGCATGCCGTTCACGGCCGAACTCGCCGCACGCGTGCGCGGGCTGCTCGCGGATCCCGGTTCCTGGCAGGACCTGCCGCGCGACGTGAAAGAATGGCTGACGCTGCAGCGCCGCCGCTCGGAAATACCGCGCCGCGACGGCCTGTTGGTCGAGACGTTTCCGCGCCACGGGCGCTGGTTCCTGGTCGCCTATTGCTTCGCCGGGCGCAACGCGCATCAGAGTTTGGGCATGCTGCTGACGCGCCGGATGGAGCGCGCGGGGCTGCGGCCGCTCGGCTTCGTCGCCTCGGATTATTCGATCGCGGTGTGGTCGGCGCGGCCGGTCGAGCGACCCGAAGAATTGTTCGCCGAGGATATCCTGGGCGGCGAGCTGGAGGAATGGCTCGCCGAATCGGCGATGTTGAAGCGCGCCTTTCGCAACGTGGCGGTGATCGCGGGGCTCATCGAACGGCGCCATCCGGGGCAGGAGAAGACCGGGCGGCAGGTCACGTTCTCCTCGGATCTCATCTACGACGTGCTGCGCAAGCACGAGCCCGATCACGTGCTGCTGCGCGCCACGCGCGCCGATGCGGCGACGGGGCTGGTCGATCTCGAGCGTTTGGCGGCGATGCTGCGCGCCGCGCGCGGTGCCATCCGCCACCGGCGCTTGGCGCGCGTCTCGCCTTTGGCCGTGCCGGTGCTGCTGGAAGTCGGGCGCGAAGCGATTTACGGTGCGGCCATCGAAGACGCGCTGGCCGACGCGGCCGCCGCCCAAGCGCTGATCGACGAAGCCACCGCCGACGACCCCCAAAGCGAACTTTTCTGATGCATGCGCGGATCACGATCGAAGACACGGCGCTGTTCGCCGACCCCTCGGGCGCGCTGTACTGGCCCGAGACCAAGACCCTGGTCGTCGCCGATCTGCATCTGGAGAAAGGCTCGGCCTACGCCGCCAAAGGCGTGATGCTGCCGCCCTACGATACGCGCGCCACGTTGGGCGAGGTTCAGCGCCTGATCCGGCGCTACACACCCACGCGCGTCGTGTGCCTGGGCGATTCGTTCCACGACATTCGGGCCGTCGAGCGCATCGCGCCGTCCGATCGCGATTTCTTGGCGCGGCTCATGCGCGATCTCGACTGGGTGTGGGTTTTGGGCAACCACGATCCCGGGATACCGCCCGCCTTGGGCGGACGCGCGGTAACCGAGGTCGCGCAAGGGCGTCTGATCTTGCGCCATGCCCCGGCCGGGCCGATTTTATCGCCCGGGGAGATCGTCGGGCACTTCCATCCCAAGGCCTGCGTCACCACTTCTGCGGGGCGGGTCGTGGCGCCGTGTTTCGCGCATGACGGGCGGCGTTTGGTGATGCCGGCCTTCGGCGCCTATGCGGGGGGTCTGGACGCGCTCGACCGGGCGATCGCGGGCCTGTTCGGGCGGGCGCGCTTCCGGGTGTTGTTGACGGGCAAGGATCGTCTGCATCTGTTCCCGGCGGATCGTCTGGAACCCATTGTCCGCAAGGCGAAATCCGCGAGCCGGTGATCCGTCGCGGTCCGCTTGGCGTAAACCTCCTGTTCCCCCCGCCGAAGTACCCCTTGCCGCATGTCAGTTCCGCCTCTTCTCGTCTGGTTTCGTCAGGATCTGCGGCTCGCCGACAATCCGGCCTTGCGCGAGGCGATCGCGGCGGGCGCGCCGGTCATACCCGTGTACGTCCTCGACGACGCGACGCCGGGCGCCTGGGCGCCGGGCGGGGCGAGCCGCTGGTGGCTGCATCGCTCGCTCGACGCGCTGGTGCGTGGCCTCGAAAAGCTCGGGCTGCGGCTGATCCTGCGCCGGGGTGCGGCGCAAGCCTGCCTCGCCAAGCTGATCGCCGAGACCGGCGCGGCGGGCGTCTACTGGAACCGGTGCTACGAGCCCTTTGCCGTCGCGCGCGACAAGGCGATCAAGGCCGAACTGGAGGCGCGCGGGCTGGCGGCCAAGAGCCACAACGCCGGTCTGTTGTTCGAGCCCTGGACCGTCAAGTCGAAAACCGGCACGCCGTTCCGGGTGTTCACGCCGTTTTGGAAAGCCTGCCTCGCGGGCGAAGCGCCGCCCGTGCCGGTGCCCGCACCCGCGCGCGCCACACCGCCCGCGACCTGGCCGGCGAGCGACGCGCTCGACGATTGGGCCTTGCGGCCGACGAAGCCCGACTGGGCCGGCGGCTTTTCGGTCTGGACGCCCGGCGAGGCGGGGGCGCAAGCGCGCCTCGCGGGCTTCGTCGAGCGCGCGCTTGACGGCTATGCGGGCGCGCGCGATCGGCCGGACATCGAGGCGACGTCGCGGCTGTCGGCGCATCTGCATTTCGGCGAGATTTCGCCGCGCCAGTGTTTCCACGCCGGCCGGCGCTCGGAGAAATTCCTGGCCGAGCTTGGCTGGCGCGAATTCGCGCATCATCTGCTGTTCCACATCCCCGACCTGCCCGAAACGGCGTTGCGCGCCGAGTTCCGCGGTTTTCCGTGGCGCGACGACGATGCGAAGCTGCGCGCCTGGCAACGTGGCCGCACCGGCTATCCCATCGTCGATGCGGGCATGCGCGAGCTGTGGCAAACCGGCTGGATGCATAATCGCGTGCGCATGATCGCGGCGTCGTTCCTGGTCAAACATCTGCTGCTGCCCTGGCCGGCGGGCCAAGCGTGGTTCTGGGACACGCTGGTCGATGCCGACCTCGCGAGCAACTCGGCGAGCTGGCAATGGGTCGCGGGCTGCGGCGCCGACGCGGCCCCCTATTTCCGCATCTTCAATCCGATGCTTCAGGGTGCCAAATTCGATCCCGGCGGCGTCTATGTGCGCCGCTTCGTGCCCGAATTGGCCGGCTTGCCGGACCGATATTTGCACGCGCCCTGGGAAGCGCCCGCCGATGCCTTGCGCGCGGCGGGCGTCGAGCTGGGCGTGGACTATCCCCATCCGATCGTTGATCACGGCGAAGCGCGCGCGCGGGCCTTGGCGGCGTTCCAGTCTTTGAAGGAGGCCGCTTGAGATGACGCCGCACGACGATTTCGCCGCCGGCGAATGGGGCCGGCCGCTCGACGTGGCCGTCATCGGGGCCGGGATCGCGGGCCTGGGGGCGGCGTGGCTGCTGTCCAAGCGCCATCGCGTCACGCTCTACGAGAAGGATAGCCGCTTGGGCGGGCATGCGCACACGGTCGACGCGCGCGCCTTCGATCGCGCCGGCAAGCCGCGCGAGATCGCGGTGGATACCGGCTTCATCGTCTACAACGAAGCCACATATCCCAACCTGATCGCGCTGTTCGACCAACTGGGCGTGGCGAGCGAAACCTCGAACATGTCCTTCGCGGCGTCGATCGACCGCGGTCGCATCGAGTATTCGGGCGGCACCTGGACCGGCTTGTTCGCCCAGCCGACGAATTTGGCGCGTCCGGGGCATTGGCGGATGCTGCGCGACGCGATGCGCTTCTTCCGCGAAGGCACGGCGATGGCCGCGTCGGGTGCCGAAGGCCCGAGCCTGGGCGCGTTCCTGGCGCAAGGCGGCTACTCGCGCGAATTCGTCGAGAACCATCTGATCCCGATGGCGGCGGCGATCTGGTCCTGCCCGCCGTCCAAGATGCTGGAATTCCCGGCGCGCAGCTTCTGCGCCTTCTTCCGCAATCACGGCCTGCTGCAGATTTTCGACCGGCCGCTGTGGCGCACGGTCAAAGGCGGCTCGCGCGCCTACGTGAAGGCGCTGCTGGCCGATATCGGCCCGGCTTTGAGCCGCGAAGGCGGCGCCAAGGCCGTGCGCGTCGAGCCGGGCGGGATCAAAGTGCGCGGGCTCGACGGGTCCTTGCGCCGCTTCGATCGGGTGGTGATGGCCGGCCATGCCGACGAAAACCTGGCGCTGATCGACGATCCGACGCCGGCGGAGCGCGCCATCCTCGGCGCTTTCGCGTTCCAGCCGAATCTCGCCGTGCTGCACCAGGACGCAAGCCTGATGCCCAAGCGCAAGCTCGCCTGGGCGAGCTGGAACTACTTGGCCGAGCGCGACGGCGCCGACATGACCGGCGAGCGCCTGGTGTCGGTCACGTATTGGATGAACAAGCTGCAGAATCTCGACTCCGGCGTGCCGCTTTTCGTGTCGCTCAATCCCATCCGAGCACCTCGCCCCGAGACCGTGCTGGGGGCGTGGGAATACATGCACCCCGCCTTCGACGCGGGCACGCTGCGCGCCCAAGCGCGCCTGGCGGAGATCCAAGGCAAGCGCGGCCTGCTCTTCGCGGGCGCTTGGACCGGCTACGGCTTTCACGAGGACGGGCTGCGCTCGGGCCTGGAAGCCGCCGAACGCCTGGGCTTGCGCCGTCCGTGGGCGGGTGCGACGGTCGCGGCACCCATGCCGCTGCCGCAAGCGGCGGAGTAGGGCGCGCGATGCCGCAAACCTGCCTCTATCGCGGTCAGGTGATGCATGCGCGGCTCCGGCCGTTCCGGCATCGCTTCGCCTATTCCGTGTTCTCGATGCTGGTCGATCTCGAGGAATTGCCCGCGCTGGACAAACGCTCGAAGCTGTTCGGCTACAACCGCGCGCGGCTGTTCTCGTTCGACGATCGCGATCACGGCGCGCGCGACGGTTCGCCGACCTTGGCGTGGGTGCGCGCGCGGCTGGGCGAAGCGGGGCTGGGCGATTCGGGCGCGAAGATCCACGCGCATTGCTTTCCGCGCATTCTCGGCTACGCGTTCAATCCGCTGACGCTCTATTTCTGCCGGCGCGCCGACGGGGCGCTGGGCGCCATTCTCTACGAGGTCAAGAACACCTTCGGCGACCAGCACGGCTATCTGATCGCGGTCGATCCCGCGCGCGAAGCGGGGGCGCCCATCGTCCAGCGCGCGGAGAAAAACTTCCACGTCTCGCCCTTCATCGGCATGCGCGCGACGTATCGCTTCCGGGTCGACGAGCCCGAAGCGCGCTTCGCCATCCTGATCCGCCAGAGCGTGCCCGAAGGCGAGTTGCTGGTCGCAACCCACGTGGCCGATCGCGCGCCCTT